>JALUUN010000452.1 GCA_027021325.1 Planctomycetota bacterium | reverse complement strand
TCACCGGCGGAGGAGCCGCCCTCGTCTTCCCCCGCGGCGGCCGGCGGCGTTCCGCCGCGCTCCTCGGCGAGCCAGGTCCGGAAGGCGAGCTCGACGGCATAGGGCCGGCGCTCCACGGGGTTGTCCTTGCCGAAGCCATTGCCGGGCCACAAGCCCAGGAGGTGGTAGTTCACCCAGTAGTCCGTGGAGCCCCGGGCGTGCAGCTCCCGGAGCGCGGCGCCCTGGCGCAGGAGGATGGCGGCCATCTCCTCGGCGGGAAGCTGCAGGAAGAGATTGTCCAGGGCGGGGTCGCCGGTGCTCCGCGCCGGATCGGTGACGGTGTCGGTCACGAAGCCCTGGTCCGTCGTCTGGATACGGTCGCCCACGGCGGTGCGGACATCGCCCCAGCCCGAGGTCTCGATGCGCAGGACCTCGGTGCGTTCCCCCTGGAGTTCCAGGAGGACGTCGGTCATGCCCAGGCGGAAGGTCGCCTTCTCGGCCGGGAAGAGGGGTGCGTAGCGGCTTTCGTGGAGGAAGGCGTTGGCCAGCTCCACCGCCTCCTCCAGGCGCCCGTAGGCCTCCCGCTGCGGGGTCCCGGGATCGGCCTCGCGCAGGAGATAAAGGCGCACCGGCTCCGAGGAGCAGGCGGCCCCGAGGACCAGGGGCAGGGCGAAGGCGAGACGGGCGAGGGGGCGCATGGGCGTTCCCGGCGGTCCCCCCGATCTTCCGCTCTCGGCCTCCCTTCCACAAGGGACGGGGGTTCCCGCGCTACCCTGGACCGGGAGCGGGGTTCCGCAAGGGCCCCCTGCCGGGCCTCCGTACCCCAGGCCACTCCATGAACCAGTCCTTCCTCCTCCTCGCCGCCGGCCTCACCGGGCTGACCGGCGGCCTTCTCGGGCAGATGCTCCTGAGCGACCCCGCTCCGGCGCCGGCCTCTCCCGCGCCGCCGGCCGTCCTGGCCGGGGAGGACCGGGAACTCCTCCAGGACCTGGCCTCGCGCCTCTCCGTCGTCGAGGGTGATCTGGCCGCCGTCAGCCAGCGCCTCGCCGAGGGCGTGGCGAGCGGCCGCACCGCCCTGCCCGACCCGACCTCGGTGCCGGCCGGCCTGAGCCCCGACGAGGCCGATGCCTGGCAGCGCGCCGCGGTCGCCGCCGAGTGGTTGAGTCAGGAGGACTTCCAGGCGGCCGTCGCCCAGGCGATCCTGGAGAAGGAAAAGCAGGAGGAGGCCGAGCGCGAGGCGGCGCGCCTGGAGCGGCGCCAGCGCCAGCATGAACAGCGCATGGCGCGTCTGACCGAGGAGCTGGCCCTGGCGCCGGAGCAGGCCGAACAGGTCTCGGACATTCTCTGGGAGGCGGACCAGAAGCGCGACCGGGTGTTCCGCGAGATGCGGGAGACCGGCGGCTGGGCCGACCGGGAGACCCTGCGCGCCACCTTCACCGAACTCAACGAGGAGCGCAATGCCCGTTTGAGCGAGGTGCTCACGCCCGAGCAGATGCAGCAGTACGAGGAGTCCAGCCGCGACCGCTGGGGCGGCGGCCGGGCTCAGGGTCCGGGCGGCCGCGGTCCGGGCCGCGGCTGAGGCGAGCGGGGCCTGCGGGCGGCCGGCACCGCTCAGGTGCGCGGCAGGCGGCGCAGGAGGCGATGCGCCCGGAGCAGGGCACGGAGGAAGGCGCCCCAGGACTCGGGGCGGTGGCCCTTGCGCCGTTGCCCGGCGCCGATGCGCCAGGCCAGGGCCCATTGGCGGCCGAGATCGCGCCAGGCCTGGAGGAGGCTGCGCTCTGGGTCGTA
>JALUUN010000451.1 GCA_027021325.1 Planctomycetota bacterium | reverse complement strand
GGCGCGAGAGGAGAACCAGGAGATCCGCTCCCTCGACCGCCTCCAGGGGCGAGGGCACGATCGCCACACGCGCGGGGAGCTCCTGGGGCAGAGGCTCGGTCCCGGCGTGCAGGCGCACCCGGCCGCGTTCCTCCAGGAGGCGCTCCAGGAAGACGCCGCCGACCGGCTCCCGCCCGGGACCGCCGCCGAGGCCCCAGACCGCGTAGACCGGTCCGGCCAGGGACTCGTCCTTGCCGGCCTGGCGGGCGAGGGCCTGGACGATGGCCGCCTTGGCGGGTTCGAAGCGCATCCCGCCGTAGCGCTCGAGGGCCGGCTCGAAGTCCCAGCGCAGGGCATGCACCAGCTCCGCCCCGAGGCAGAGAAGCGGCAGGAGGGCAGCGGCGGCCTGGACCGGGGCCAGGGCCCGGCCCAGGCGGGCGAGGGCGGACCGGGGCGACATGGGCGTCCTCATCCTAGGAGCCGGCGGCCTCCCGCCTCCCCCTCAGGCGCCCAGGAACCAGCGCCGGGCGACGCCCGTGGCCCGGTAGCGCCGCCAGTAGTCCGGAGCCCCCAAGAAGAGGAAGCGCTCGGCGAAGGCCTGGCCGGTGTCGCGAGCGTACCAGGCGGCGAGGCCACGCTCGGCACGCAGGTAGTCCACGGCCTCGAGCTGGCTCGCGTAGCAGCGGAGGGCCTGGTCCTTCTGCTCCCGTTCCTCGGGACTCAAGACGAGGGCTCTTCCCCCGGGCAAGGCTGTCCAGAGGCCCGAGACCGCCAGTTCGCAGTCCTCGAGTTCCCGCGGCCAGGCCGCCCGCAGCACCCGATTGGCCTCGAAGTGGTCCACATTGTTGTCCCCCCACCAGACCAGGTGGATGCGCTCGGGCCGGAAGTCGAGGAGCAGGCGGCGCAGACGGCCGGTCCAGGGACCGCGGACACGCAGCCGCGTCTCCGGGGCGTCCAAGAACTCCAGATCCTCGATCCCGAGGACCTCCAGGGCCCGGCGCGCCTCCTCCTTGCGCCTCCGAGAGGCCTCGGCAGGCTCCAGACCGGGAATGCCGCGGGCGCCGTCGGTGAGCCAGACCACCTGGACCTCCGCACCCGCCGAGCGCGCCCGCTGCAGGGCGATGCCGGCCTGGATCACTTCATCGTCGAAGTGGGGCATCAGAGCCAGGACGCGGCGCGGCGCCTCCCGGGGCGCCCCGCCGGCACCGTGCAGGGCGGCGAGGCTCCGGGCATGGTCCAGGGCGGCAACCAGGAAGCGGCGGTTCAGGAGCGACCCGCCCGAGCGAGGACGGTGCTCGGCGAAGCGGCTGCCGCGCAGCAGCCAGGCCGCCCGGCGCGCCGGCAACAGCGCCAGAGCCTCGGCGAAACCGCGACCCTGCTGGCGGAAGGCGCTCCGCCAGGCGCGCAGCCCGTCCTCGGGCCCGGCGAAGGCCAGGCTGCGATCCCTGGTCTCCGCCGGCCACAGGAGATTGGGCAGGATCGGCGTCTCCGCCTCGAACAGGGCCACGGGGAAGGCCGGCGGCAGAGCACCCAGAGTCTCCAGAAGAGTGCTCTCGGTGTCGGAGCCCGGCTCCGGCCAGGGCGCCAGGAGCAGGTCGCAGCCCTTCTCCCAGGGACGGGCCGGAACCTCGCGGGCGGCCAGTCCCTGGAGGACGCCGGGGATCCAGCGCGGCGCCTCTCCGAGCCAGCCCGGCCGGGATCCGGGCAGCCGGTCCCCCACCGCCGGCTGGCTGAGGATGTTCTCGGGACGGCCCAGGGGACAGGGAAGCAGGCGCCCCATACCGCGGGCC
>JALUUN010000450.1 GCA_027021325.1 Planctomycetota bacterium | reverse complement strand
GCCCGCAGACCAGGCAGCGCCGTCGCTGGCTTGGTGGTACCAGAGGTCGTCGTTGCCAGCACGATCATCCTCGAGGAGGAGGTGGGCGGTGCCGTCCTGGAGGCGGACCACGAAGTCGTCCACGTCGGAGAAGGCCAGGTTCGCGGGGTCCACGGCCCGGGGGGGATCGAAGCTCAGGCCTCCGTCCCGGCTCCAGACGGACCAGGCGGCGTTGGGGAAGGAACCTCCGCTCCAGACCACGACGACATCCTGCCCGTCGGCGGCAAACTCGTGGTCCGCCACCGGCCAGGCGATCTGCTGCACGGTCCAGGTCGTGCCCTGGTCGCCGCTGCGAGCGTAGAAGAGGGTGTCGCCGCCGCTGCGCGAGGAATCGTCCCAGAGCACATGGAGGACGCCGCCGGCGACGGCCACCTGCGGCCGGTCCACGTCGATCAGGAAGGCGGAGCCGGAGGTCAGGCGTTGTTCGGGCAGCCAGTGGAGGCCGTAGTCGAGGGAGACGGCGACGTAGAGGTCCTCGGCGAAGGCCTGGTCGCGGTCGTCGAGCCAGGCGGCCAGGCGCAGGGGCCCTTCGCCCGCCTGGGCGATCTCGCGGGCAGCGGGATCCACCGCGAGACCGGGGTCGTCCAGGCGCAGGGGGGTGCGGGGTTCCTGGGCCGGCGCCTCGGCGAGGAGGGGGAGGAGAGCGGGAAGGAGGGCCCGGGGGGGCCAGGGGAGCATGGGCATGGGGAACCTCCGGGGGCGGGGAGGCGGGCCGGAACCCGGGAGGGCTCCGGCCCCGTACCGATTGTAGGAGGGGAATCCTAGGGCAGGACCAGATCCAGGGGTTCCCCGGCCTGTCCCGCCGTCCCGCCTGTGAGGACCCAGGCCTGGACCCGCACCCAGGCGCCAGCCAGGGGCGGCGGGATCTCGAGCCAGTCCGACCAGGCCGTCCCATCCGCCTGGAGCGGGGCCTGGAAGAGATCCGGGCGGCGGAGGCTCCGGTCCAGGAGAAGGCTCGGACCGAGCTCGAGGACCGCGCCCGGGAGCTCGGGATGGGCGGTCTGGCCGGCGGCGGTCGAGCAGGCCCAGCGGCCGCGGGCCGGCAGGAGGCCGGGCTCGGCGCCGCCCAGGCCGAGGCGCGCCACCCCGGTGCCGACCTCGGCCTCGGCCCAGGGGAAGCGCAGGCCGCTCGAACGGATGGCGCTGCTCCCGCCCGAGCCGCCGTCGGTCTGCCACACTCCCAGGAAGGCCTCGCCGTTCCAGGCCCAGGCGGTGGCCGGCTGGTCCACGTCCTCGTCGCCGGCGAAGGTGTCGAGGAAGACCGGGTCCGTCCAGGCCAGCCCAGCGTCGGCGGACCAGGCGAAGGCGCTCCACTCGTCCAGGGAGGCGGCACTCGGCCCGTCCTCTTCCCAGGCCAGGATCAGACGGGAACCGGAGACCAGGGCGCGGAGGCTGTCGGCCTCGGACCCGCCCGGCACACCGACGGCCGTCTCCACGGGGAAGGTCGCTCCGCCGTCGGGGCTCACGGTGGCGCGGACCGGCCGGTCCGCCTCCCGGTCGTCCACCCAGGCCACCAGGACCTGGCCGTTCCCGGCGTCCAGGGCGCTGGACTCCATGGCGACGCTGGCTGGATCGGTCGTCCCCAGGGCGGACTCGGGCTCCCAGCTCAGCCCCAGATCGAGGCTCCGGCGGTAGTAGAGCCGGCGCAGAGGGCCGCTCCGTCCCTCCTCCTCCCAGAGCACGTGGACGCTCCAGCCGTCGGCGGCGACGTGGATCCGGTCTTCGGTGGTGG
>JALUUN010000449.1 GCA_027021325.1 Planctomycetota bacterium | reverse complement strand
CCGGACCGCGCCGGCGGGGGCGGCGGCCTCCAGGGTCCAGGAGCCCGGGCTCAGGCCGGGGAGGCGGAAGGAACCGTCTCTCCCGCTTCGCGCTTCTGCCTGGAGTCCGCCGGGGCCCAGGGCCCGGACCCGGGCGCCGGCGGCGGCGAGGCCCTTCGGGTCGAGGATCCGTCCGGCCAGGGCGAGCTCCGGCTGGAGGACCAGGAGAGGCTCGTCCTCGGGATGGAAGGGGCCCGCCTCCTGGGGCAGGAAGCCGGGCGCCGCCGCCAGGATCCGGTCCCGGCCCCGGCCCTCGACCCCGGCCAGTTCGAAGGCGCCGTCGGGCCCGGGCGCTCGGCCCTGGTCCAGGATCGCGCGGCGCAGGGCCTCCGGCGGGCTGCCCCAGGGAAGGAAAGGGCGCGGCAGGTTCCACAGGAGGAGCCGGGCGCCCGGGACCGCGGCGCCCGCCGGGTCCAGGACCCGTCCCCGGAGGGAGAAGCCCTCGCCGAGGACGAGTTCCAGCTCCCGGACGCCCCGGGCCTCGCCGGGGGGGAGGAGGAGCGGGCCGCTCCTGGCCGGGCTCCGGCCGGGGGCGCCGGCCTGGACCTCCCAGATGCCGGGACCGAGGCCGCCCAGGGCGAAGCGGCCCTCGGCGTCCGTCCGGGTCTCCTCCCGGGGGCCGGCGCCGGGCTGCTCCCGGTCGTAGAGGAGGACCCGGGCGCCCTCCTCGGGAGCCCCCCGGGGCCCGAGGACGGTGCCGCGCAGGAGGAAGCCCGGGGACAGGCGGAGCTCGCCGAGATCCCGCTCCTCGCCGGGAACCAGCGGCGGGAGCTCGCGCTGTTCCTCCAGCCAGGGGCCACCGGTGATCCGGAGCCGGAAGGCCCGGGCCGGCGGCAGATCCTGCAGGACGGCGCGGCCCGAGGCGTCGCTCCGCGCCCGGGCCAGGGGGACGGCCCCGGCCAGGATCGGGCCCTCGTGGAGTTGCGCTTCCAGGCCGGCGACGGGCCGGCCTTCGGGATCCAGGATCCGGAGGGCCAGGGCCGCCTTCCGGTCCCCGTCCAGGCGGCCGGGGGCCGGCGACGCTCCGGAAGCGCTCTCCCGGCGCAGGCGGTCGGGGCCGGGGCCGGCGGAGGCGGCCGCGCCGGAGGCGGCGCCGTCCGCCGCACCGGGATCCCCTCCCTCCCGCGGGGGCGGACCGGAAGCCGGCTCCAGGAGCCACAGGAGTCCGAGGAGGAGCAGGAGCGCGGCGCCCAGGATCCAGGCCGTTCTGCTCATCGCCACTACCCTAGCGGTCGGGTCCCGTCCCGGACCGTACGCCGTCCCCTTCCCGCACCCGCCTCCCATGCCGCGCACCCGTCTCCTGCCCGCCCTCGGCGCCCTGGCCCTCGGCCTCGCCTTCCTCGCCCCCGGTGCTTCCTCCGGGCCTCTGCCGGCGGAGGTGGACCTTCCGGCGCTCAGCGATGCCTTCGCCGACCTCGGGGAGCGCATCAACCGCGGCACCGTCCTGGTCCAGGTCTCCCGCCTGGAGGAGGGGCAGCGGGTCTACGGCTTCGGGAGCGGCTTCGTCATCGACGCCATCCGCGGCATCGTCGTCACCAACCACCATGTCGTGGGCGGTGCCGCGGCCAACGTCAAGGTGGTGCTCGGGGACGGGCGCACCGAGGCCGCCGAGGTGGTGGCCACCGACCCCGCCACGGACGTCGCCGTGGTGCGCATCCCTCCCGGCTTCGCCCGTGCCCAGCTCTCCTGGGGCGACTCGGACGTCCTGCGCCCCGGGCACCTGGTCCTGGCCGTGGGCAGTCCCCTGGGCATGCAGGGGACGACCAGCGTCGGCGTGGTCTCGGCCTTGGGCCGCACCCTCCCCGACCTGGAGCAGATCCGCTACATGGACTTCCTCCAGTTCGATGCCTTCATCGACCAGGGCTCTTCGGGCGGGCCCCTTTGCGACATGCGCGGCCGCGTCGTCGGCATCAACACCGCCATCCGCAGCACCAAGAGCGGCCCCGGCGGGGCCTGGTCCGGCTACTCCTACGCCGTGCCCTCGCGGATCGCCCGCCATGTGGTGGAGGATCTCCTGGAGCACGGCGAGGTGCGGCGTGGCTGGCTCGGCACCCGCGTCGAGCCGGTCCGGGCCGGAGACGCCGAGCTCCTGGGGCTCCTCCGGCCCTACGGCGTGAGCATCCAGGAGGTGGTGGCGGGCTCTCCGGCCGAGCGGGCCGGGCTGCGCAAGGGGGACGTGATCCTGGCCATCGAGGGCCGCGAGGTGCCTGGCGTCGGGCCCTTCCTGGCGCGGATCGCCACCTACCCGCCGGAGGCGGAGCTGGAACTCCGGGTGTGGCGCCGCAAGAAACCCCTGGAGGTCACGGTGGTCCTGGGCGAGCGGGCCGGGGGCTGAGGCTCCGGCCGCCCCGAGGAAACGGCGCCGCGCGACTCCCCCGAGCACGCGGCGCCTCTTCCCCTTGGATTCCCCAGAGGACCGGGAACGTCCTCGTCCGTCTCTACCTACGCAGGAGACGCCGCGGCGTTACCCCGGAATCCGAAAAAACCGGAACTTCCGGGCCGGGAGGTCCGTCAGCCTCAGCCGGCCGAGGAGCCGGAGGCGTGCTCGGGCCGGAGGACGCTGTGGGTGGAGCCGGCGAACTCCGGCCGGATGCGTTCGCCCCCGGCCGGGAGCGCCATCCGCTCGGCTCCGAAGAAGGCCAGGGGGTTGTCCCAGACCAGGCGCTGGATGTCCTCGACCGCCGCTCCGCGCTGTTCCAGGAGGGCGGCGGTCTTCGGCACGTTCAGGGGGTCGGCCTTGCCCCAGTCCGCGGAGGAGTTCAGGAGCATGCGTTCGGTTCCGAAATCGAAGAACAGGTTGACGAAGCGTTCCGGAGTGAGCTTGGTCTCGGGATAGACGGTATGCCCGGCCCAGTAGCCCCGCTCCAGGATCTCGCGGGTGGTCTCCTCGGTGCTGTGGTCGATGACCACCTGCTCGGGAGGGACCTCCATCTCGCGCAGGATGTCCATGCTGCGGCGGGTTCCGCGGGCCTTGTCCCGGTGGGGGGTGTGGACCAGGATCGGCAGGCCGCGCTCCAGAGCCATCCGGACCTGGGCGACGAAGGCCTTCTCCTCGGCCGGCGTGATGGCGTCGAAGCCCAGTTCGCCCGCAGCCACGACTCCGGGCCGGCCCAGGAACTCCGGAAGCATTTCCAGGACCTCGGCGGCGAGGCGCTCGTCGTTGGCCTCCTTCGGGTTGAGGCCGATGGTGCAGCGGTGGGTGATGCCGAAGTCGGCGGCCCGGCTGCGTTCGAACTCCAGGATCGAGAGGAAGTAGTCCCGGAAGGTCCCCGCACAGGTCCGCGGCTGGCCGAGCCAGAAACTGGGCTCGACGACGGCCCGGACGCCGGCCAGGTACATGGCCTCGTAGTCGTCCGTGACCCGGGAGTAGCAGTGGATGTGGGGGTCGATGTAGCGCATGGCGGGGACGGGGCGCCGCGATCCGGAAGGCCGAACCTGGCGGCCGGATCCGGGATTCTACCCGATGCTCCGGAACGGCTGGCGTAGGCTGGGGAGGCGCTTTCCGCGCCCTGCTTCCTCCCGAGACGCACCCGGAGCGACCATGAAGACCTCGCCCCTCCTTCTCTCCCTGGGCGCCGCCCTGCTGCTCGGCGCTCCCGCTCTTCCGGCCCAGGATCCTTCCCCGGCCTCGGCGCCGGAGGCCGGCGTCAAGGTCGGCAGCAAGGTCGGCTGGCTCGCCGACTGGACCCTGCCGCTCGCCACCGGCGGTGAACTCCGCTTCGCCGAGCTCCTGCCCAAGGAGCGGAAGCCCGGCGAGAAGCCGGAGACGCGCTTCATCGTCCTGACCTTCTGGTCCTGCAAGTGCCCGTGGCAGATCGCCTGGGATCCCGAGTTCATCGCCATCCAGAAGGAGTACGGTCCCAAGGGCGTGAAGGTCGTGGCGGTGGACAGCAACAAGCCCTCCCACGAGTCCCTGGAGGAGATCCAGGCGCGCCTGCGCAAGGCCGGGATCAACTTCCCGGTTGCCCTGGACAAGGGCAACAAGCTGGCCGACCTCTTCCAGGCCCAGACCACTCCCCACGTCTTCCTGATCGATCACCAGGGACGTGTCCTCTACACCGGCGCGCCCAACAACTACGCCTACCCCGACCGCGTCCCGAAGGAGAAGCGGGAGGCCTGGTTGCGGGACGCCCTGGACGCCGCCCTGGCCGGCAAGGAGATCCACAAGGCCAGCACCCGTCCGCAGGGATGCAGCATCAAGCGCGAGCGCAAGGTCCGCAGCTGAGGACGCGCCGCCCCCCGGGCCCCGGCCGCCTTGCCGCGGCCGGGGTCCTGCTCGTCCTCCTGGCCTGCGGCGGCGGGGCGGAGGAGGGGAACCCGGCCGGCGGCACGCCGGCCGGGGAGGGCGCCGCGGGGGCCGGTCCTGCGGCCGCCCGGGCGCCCCTGGAGGCCCTGGCCCTGGACGAGGCCCTGGGCCGCATCGAGTCCCTGGCCGCGGAGGGGCCCCTGGTCGTCAACCTCTGGGCCACCTGGTGCGGTCCCTGCATGGAGGAACTTCCCTTCTTCGCCGCCGCCGACGCGGACCCGGCCTTCGAGGGCGTCGCCTTCCTGGGCCTGAACGGCGATCATGCCGTCCCCGACGCCGCCCCCCTGGAGGAGCGCCTGGAACGCATCCGCGGCGAGGCCGGGGCCACGGGCATCCGCTTCCCGAGCCTCTACCTCCTGACCGAGGACCTGCAGGCCGTGGCCGAGGCCCTGGATCTGCCGACGGCGGTCTTCCCCCAGACCCTCCTCTACCGGGGCGGAAGGCGCGTGCGCCTGCACGAGGATGCCTTCGCCGGCCCCGAGGATCTGGCCGCCTGGTTGCGGGAGGGACTGGCGGACTAGCCTGCGCCCGCCCCGCGCCCGCGGTTCCGGTCGCCGGCGGAGCGCTCGCCTTCGCTACCCTCCCGGGCCTCGCGGTCGTCGTGCTTCAGGGCCTTCTCGAAGGCGGCCAGGGCCGCCTCGACCCGGCCGAAGAAGGAATCCGGCGGGTGGCTTCCGTCCGGTCCGGGCCGGCCGGCGGGGAGCCCCGAGAGGAGCTCCAGACCCTCCTCGACGCGGTGCAGGGCGAGGATGTGGAAAGCCCCCTCCTCGACGGCCTCGACCACCTCGGGCTCGAGCATGAGGTCGTCCACGTTGCTGGCCGGGATCAGGACCCCCTGCTCGCCGGTCAGGCCGCGGGCCCGGCAGAGTTCGAAGAAGCCCTCGATCTTCTCGTTGACTCCGCCCACGGAGAGGATGTTGCCGCGCATGTCCACGGCGCCGGTGACGGCGAGATCCTGGCGCAGGGGGACGCCGGCCAGTGCCGAGAGCAGGGCGTAGAGCTCGGTGCTCGAGGCCGAGTCTCCGTCCACCGGGCCGTAGGACTGATCGAAGGTCAGGCTGACCTTGATCGGAAGACTGCGCCGGCGGCCGAAGCGCCCGCGCAGGAAAGCCTCGAGCATGAGGACGCCCTTGGTGTGGATCGGGCCGCTCAGGTCCACTTCCCGCTCGATGCAGAGGTAGCTCTCCTCGCCGGCGGCGACCGTCGCCGAGACCCGCGTCGGCCGGCCGAAGCCGAGCGGCCCCAGGGTGACGACGGTCAGGGCGTTCACGGCCCCGGTGCGCCGGCCCTCGGTCTCCAGTTCGTAGACCCCCTCCAGGGTCAGGCGCTGGTGCCATTCGTGCTCCAGGCTGTGCTGCTGGCGGAAGCTCCGCTCGGCCCGCGCTACGGCCTCGCGATCCACCCGTTCGCGCCCCAGGCGGCGGGCGTGGAAGGCGGCCTCGCGGGCGTAGTCCAGGAGCAGGCTGAGGCGCGCACTCAGGCGGTTGCGGCGGCCGGCCTCGCGCACCGCCCGTTCGGCCAGGGCCTGGAGACCGCTGCGCTCGAAGGGCGGCAGGCCCTCGCGGGCGGTCTGGCCGCGGATGGCGCGGGCGAGGCGCCCGACCTGGACCTTGCTCAGGGGCACCGAGTCGTCGAACTCCGCCCGCACCTTGAAGATCAGGGGGAAGTCCGGATCGCTGTCGTGGAGGGCCTCGTAGAGGGAGCCCTCGCCGATGAGGAGGACCTTCAGGTCCAGGGGGATGGGCTCGGGCCGGACGCCGGTGGTGGCCGGGTGGCTGGCGGTCTCGCGGGTGCGGACCTCGAGCATGCCGGTCTGCAGGGTCCGCTTGAGGCCGCGCCAGGTCTCGCTCTCGCGGATGGCGTCGCGGGCGTCCAGGACCAGGAAGCCGCCGTCGGCGGCGAGCAGCGAGCCCGGCCGGACGGCCAGGTGGCAGGCGCTCGGACCGCGCTGGAGTTCGCGGTGCTCGACGGTGCCGAAGAGGTTGCCGGGCGTGGGGTGCAGCTCGAAGCCCAGGAGTCCGCCGTTGGCCAGCCGGCGCAGGAAGCCGGTGGTCTCCTCGGCGTGGCGCACGAGGTTCACCTCGAAGACCTCCAGGCCCTCGCGTTCGCCCCCGCCCAGTTCCGCCTCCAGATCCTCTTCGCGCAGGCCCTCGTCCTCGCCGGTGGGCGATCCGCCGCGGCGGAAGAGGTCGAGATGGCGCAGGGCGTGGCGCGCGCAGTCCTGGAGCCAGGCCTGGAGCTCGCCGCCGGCCTCGAGCTCCTCTTCCAGGTCCTCGGTCAGGTCGTGGACCAGTCCCTGGACGGCGTCCTGGTCCATGGACCGGAGTTCGCGGATCAGGCGCAGGGCGAGGTTACGGGCCTGGCGCCGCACCCGGGGCAGTTCGTCCAGGAGACGGTCGCGCTCGGCCTGGAGCCGGCGCAGACGCGCCCGCGAGGGCCGCTCCCCGGGCGGCAGTTCGGCGACTTCCTCCAGGGAGACGAGTTCCTCGCCGCGGCGCAGGTAGAAGTCGTGGCGCCCGCTCGCCCCTTCCTCTTCCTCCTCCACCTCGACCAGGGTCAGGCCGGCCTGCTCGGCCTCCGCCGAGAGGCGGTCGTAGAGCTGCTGCTCCGCCTCCCGGTAGCGCCGCACCAGCTGCTGGCGGCGGCGGATCTGCTCGTCGGACTCGAGGAGGCGCGGGATCTCGCGGCGCAGGGCCCGCACCCACTCCGCCATGGCCTCCTGGAAGGCGCGGCCACGGCCGCCGGGCAGGGCGAGATGCCGCGGCCGCAGGGGGTCGGCGAAGTTGTGGACGTAGACGTGGTCGCGGAGCTCGGCCGGTCCCAGGGGCAGCCGGTCGAGGAGCTTGTGCAGGGTCTCGTGGCGCTCCGTGCCCTCCAGGCCGGTGACGAAGACGTTGTAGCCCGGGGCGTGGACCGCGAGCCCCATCTCCAGGGCGTCCACCGCCCGGCCCTGGCCGAGGAGGCCGGCGATGGGGTCGCCGTCCTCCCGGCCCCGGCCGGCGGCGGGGATCCAGGAGGCGGGGCAGTTCCAGCGCAGCTGGCGCGGCCCGAGGCGACGGACCCGGGAGCGGGGAGCCATGAGGGAGAGGAGCCTAGCGCCGCGCCGGGCTGGATCCTGGCAGCCGGGCCGTGTCCGGGACTGTGGGGCGCCGCGGTGGCGGCTCAGGCTCCCGCCGCCGAGAGCAGGCGCTCCAGGTTGCGCAGGCCCTCGAGGGTCTCGGGGTCGCCGGGGCGGAGACGGAGGGCGCGGCGCCAGGCCTCCTCGGCGGCCCGGGCCTCTTCGAGGAAGGTGTCCCGGGCGGCGGCCTCGCCCTGGCTCCAGGCCTCGAAGGCCTCGAGGGCGCGGCGTGCCCGGACGACGGCCAGGCCGCGCACGGCTTCGAGAAGACCCGGCGCCCGCCGCGCGGCCTCCTCGGCGGCCGCCAGGGCCTCGTCGTGGCGTCCGGCCCGGGAGGCGAGGTCGGCCTTCGGGAGCAGGAGCCGCGGATCGCCCGGGGCCAGGGCCAGGGCCTCGTCTACTGCTGCCTCCGCGGCCTCCAGGTTCCCGAGCCCGCGCCAGGCCTCGGCCAGGTCGGCGAGGAAGGCCGGGCGGACGCCCGAGCGGTCGGCGTCGGGGTGGCCGGCCCAGGCGTTCAGCGGCCCGGAGGCCAGGGCCAGGAGGAAGGCGCCGCCGAGGAGAACGCGCTCACCGGGGCGGCTGTGCCGCGAGGCCAGGCGGACGGCGGCGGCCGCCGCCAGGACCGCGGCCAGGGGCACCGCCGGCAGGCGGTAGCGCGGGGAATAGAAGAAGACCAGGACCGTGATCAGGGGGACCGCGAGGAGCAGGGCCTCGGCCCCCGTCCGGCGCCGGCCGAGGAGGAGGAAGGCCAGAGCCGGAAGGAGCAGCCAGGGCACCGGAAGGGGCAGGAGCCGGAGACTCCAGCCGAAGGCCTCCCCGCGCTCGTCGGTCGGCCGGTAGATGTCGCCGTAGTGGCGGGCGCTCAGGAACCACCAGAGC
>JALUUN010000448.1 GCA_027021325.1 Planctomycetota bacterium | reverse complement strand
GCCTTGATCCACGCCAGCGGCACGGGGTTCGTGACCATCCCCAGCGGCTTTCCCTGCGCCGGGACGGTCCTCGACCTCGATGGCTCCGCCACCCTGGGCGTCACCCTCACGGCCGATGCCGCCGGCTTCGCCAGCACCACGGCCAGCGTCCCGGCCTCCTTCTGCGGCAGCACCTGGGTCCAGGCCCTGGACCTCGCGAGCTGCGCCACCAGCAACGTCGTGGGCTTCTGACCGGAAGGAGAAGTGGCTTCCCGATGGATCCAGCGCCCCGCGGCTCGTCCGCGGGGCGCCTACCTGCCGGATAGGATTCGCCGATGGAGTCTCCCATGGATGCCCGGGATCCGGAAGTCACGCGCCTGCTGCAGGATCTCTCCTCCGGCCAGGAGCGGGCCGCGGACCGCCTGTTCCCCCTGATCCACCGGGAACTCAAGGAACTGGCCTCGCACTTCCTCGCCGGCGAGCGACCCGGGCACACGCTGCAGCCCACCGCCCTGGTGCACGAGGCCTACCTGCGCCTGGCCGGGTCCGAGGGCCTCCAGGCCGAGTCCCGCGGCCACTTCTTCCGCCTCGCCGCGCGCGCCATGCGCCGCATCCTCATCGATCATGCCCGCGCCCGCACGGCCGCCAAGCGCGGAGGGCGGCTGGCGCCGCTGTCCCTCGACCGCGATCCCCTGGACCCGAGGACCGAGCCCGACCTCTGGCTCCTGGCCCTGGACGAGGCCCTGGAGGCGCTGGAGCGGCTCGATCCCCGCAGGGCGGCGGTCGTCGAGTATCGTTTCTACGGAGGCATGGGGCACGCCGAGATCGCCCGGCTTCTCGGCCTGAGCGTCGCCACCGTCGAGCGGGACTGGGCCCTGGCGAAGGCCTTCCTCCACCGCCGTGTGACCGATGGACCCGAAGACTCCTGATCCCGCCCGCCCCTCCGCCGCCCCGCTGGCGGAAGAGGTAACGCGCATTCTCGGGCGCATCTCCGCCGGCGAGCCGGAGGCCGCAGAGCAGCTCTTCCCCCTCATCTATCAGGAGCTGCGGCGGGTCGCCGGCCGCCAGCTGCGCAACGAGCGGCGCGATCACACCCTGCAGCCCACCGCCCTGGTCAACGAGGTCTGGCTGCGCCTCGTCGGCAGCAGCAAGCCGGCCTACGAGAACCGCTCCCATTTCCTGCGTGTAGCCTCGGCGGCCATGCGCCGCATCCTCATCGACCACGCACGCCGCCGCAACGCCGCCAAGCGTCAAGCCGGCGAGCGCCGCGTGCCCTTGAGCGCCGCCGAGAATTCGGTCACCGGTGCCATCGAGCAGGAAGAGTACATCCTGGCCCTGCACGAGGCTCTGGAGCGGCTCGCCGAGTTCGACCCGCGCCAGGCCCAGATCGTCGAACTGCGCTTCTTCGGCGGCATGACCATCCCCGAGACCGCCGAGGCCCTGGGCGTCAGCCACGCCACGGTGGAACGCGACTGGCGCGTGGCCAAGGCCTGGCTGCACCGCGAGATCAGCGGCGGCGGGCCGGACTGAGATGGACCCGGCCCGCTGGGAGCGGATCAAGGAGATCTTCGCCGAGGTCGCGGACCTGCCGGAGACCGCACGCGGCCCGCGCCTGCGCAGCCTGTGCGGCGGGGACCCGGAGCTGCTGCGCGAGCTGCGCTCGCTTCTGGCAGGCGAGCGCCACGCCCCCACTCTCCTGGAGGGCGAGGCCGCCGACGCCTACGAAGAGCTCCTGGAGGCCAGCCCCGACGGTCTGGAGCCGGGCCAGGAGGTCCAGGGCTACATCCTCCACGAGCGCATCGGGACCGGAGGCA
>JALUUN010000447.1 GCA_027021325.1 Planctomycetota bacterium | reverse complement strand
GAAGTGGCCGCGTAGCCCTCTGGATTCAGCTCCGGCGTAGCCATGTAGCGCTCGGTGTAGATCGTGTCGTAGAGGTGCCAGTCGTACACACCGCCGCCGGCGATGCCGAGGCGGAAGCGGTCGCTCTTGCACAGGGCCAGGGCGGTCATGAAGCCGCCGTAGGAGTAGCCGGTGATGCCGACCCGCTCGCCGTCGATGCCGGGACGCGCGGCCAGCCAGTCCACGGCGTCCTCCAGATCCGCGAGCTCCTGGAGGCCGAGGCGCCGGTAGCACTGCTCGGCGGCGTAGTGGCCCTTGCCGCTGGCGCTGCGGACGTTCACCTGCAGGACGACGATGCCCTGCTGGGCCAGGAACTGGTACCAGGCGGAGGCGTTCCAGCGATTGGTCACCGACGGGGCATTGGGGCCGGAGTAGGTCGGCAGCCAGACCGGGTGCGGCCGCTGGGGGTCGAAATCCGGGGGCAGGAGAACGGCGACGTCGAGGGGGAAACCATCCCGCGCCGGCACCTCGTGGAGGGTCCAGGAGCCCAGCGCCCACTCCCTGGCGGCGGGCAGATCGGCGACGGCCAGTTCGCGCAGGATCTCGCCGGTCTCGCCGTCGCAGAGGCGGACCCGCCCGGGGTCTTCGAGGCTGGAGACCTCGTCGAGGAAGAGCGAGCGGTCGCGGTTGTAGCGGACCGAGTGCACTCCCGGCCCCTGGGTGAGGCGCAGGAAGTGGCTGCCGTCGAGGTCCACGCGGTAGTGGTTGCGGTTCACCGCGCCACCCTCGGTGGCCTCGAACCAGATCCGGCCGCTCTCCTCGTCCACGGCCACGACCGAGCGCACCGACCAGTCACCGGAGGTGACGGCCCGGATCAGGCGTCCGCCCGGCCGGTAGTGGTAGAGGTGGTTGTGGTCGGTCCGGTGGCTGAGCCAGAGGAAGGTTCCGTCCGCGAGCCAGCGCGGCGGATCCGGCCGTTCGACCCAGGTGTCGTTCTCCTCGTGGATCCAGGTCTTCCAGCGGCCGCTGCGCGGATCGGCGGCGTTCAGGTCGCACTGGTTCTGGATCCGGTTCTGCACCATGAACAGGCACTTCGAGGAGTCCGGCGTCCAGTCCACGCGCACCAGGAGCGGTTCCTGGCCTTCGTAGGCGCTCAGGTCCACCCACTTCACCCGCCCGGTAGCGGCCTCGGCGATGCCCAGGGAGACCACCGGATTCGGGTCGCCGGCCTTGGGATAGTTGGTGACCTCCGGCTTCACCCGGTAGTGGTCGTCCTCGATGAAGTCCACGACCGTGAACTCGTGGACCGGCTCCTCGTCGAGGCTCAGGAAGGCGAGGTAGCGGCTGTCCGGGCTCCACCAGAAGCCCTTGAAGTTGTAACGCCCGTAGATCTCCTCCTGATAGACCCAGTCGAGCTTGCCATTCAGGCGGTCCGGGCCGCCGTTCTCGGTGATGGCCCGGGCCTCGGCCTCGCCGGCGCGGGCGACGAAGAGGTCGTTGCCGCGGACGAAGGCGAGCCACTGGCCGTCGGGGCTGAGTTCGGGAAGCTCCACCGGGCCCTCGCCGTCGGCGGGGGCCAGGGCGCGGACCGCCGCCCGCGGATCCCTGCTGCCTCCGCCCTGGCGCGGCGGCCGCTTCGGCGCCGGCACCGGTTCCAGACTGCGGGGGTCGTAGAACTCCGCGGTGCGGCCGCGGCCCTTCTGCAGGACCTCGCCGCCCGGCGCCCAGCTCCAGGACTCGAGTACCGGACGCAGGGAGATGCGCCCGGCGCGGCCGCTTGCCTCCTCCAGGCTCAGGCGCCGCTCCTGGGCACCGA
>JALUUN010000446.1 GCA_027021325.1 Planctomycetota bacterium | reverse complement strand
GCGCCCCGTCGCCTTCAGCTCCTGCAGGAACTCCTCTCCCATGAGCTCCAGGGAGTTGTGCTTCTGGCCGGTCGGAGCGTACAGGATCACGGGCCGGGAGCCGTCGAAGCCATAGGCGCTCAGGAGTTCCTCCCGCTTCAGGGATCCGTCCACCAGCCGGTCCGTCTTCATGAAGCCGGTGCGCACGCCGCGCGGGTCGTCGGGCGGCAGGAGGCCGGCCTCGGACCACTTGCGCTGCATGTACGGACCCGCCATGAAGAAGTAATCGGCGCTCAGATTGCGCTTGCGGATCGCCCGGTTCCGGAAGGAAACGCCGTGGAAGACCTGGATCTTCGCCCGCACGCTGCGCGGCTCCAGCATCTTGGTGTTGGCCGCGAACAGGAGATCGAAATCCCGTTCGGCGATCTGATCCATGGTGAGCATGCGTTCGGGATCGATGCCGAAGGGCTTGTACAGCGCGTAGGTCCGGTAGAGGTAGCCTTCGTCCTCGTCCACCTCGCGGAGGCCGCCGGAGACCCACACCGAGAAGTCCGGATCCTGCGCCAGGCGCAGGAAGAGGGGCTGGAAGCAGACGAAGTGCACCGGCGCGTAGCCGGTGAAGAGGACCTGGATGGGCTGCTGATGGGGAATGCGCATGGGAGTCTCGGTCAGATCGCCTCTCGGGTCTCGAGAGCAGAGGGGGCGCCGGCCTGCAGGACGGGAGCGTGGAGGTCCTCCTGCAGGGAGGGAGCCGGAATCCGTGCCCGGATCAGGGGCCATACGCGGTGGCGCGCGGCCTCGAGATCCTCAGGGAAGTCCACCTCGATCCAGGGATGACCGGCGATGTCCACGCAGCGCACCGGCTGGTGCCGGGCGAGGAGATTCAAGGCCTCCGGGGTCCAGCTCCGCGCGCGGCCGCTCCGGACCATCTCGTCCACGGTCTTCAGGAAGGCCCGGCCGCCCTCGGCATCGAACTTCAGGAAGCCGACGTTCTCGCCATCGGACTTGTCGAGAGGCAGCTGCTTGGAGATGGCCCGCAGATAGAGGCCATCGGTGTGGACCTTCATGTGCTCCTCCTCCTGCCCCGAACCCGAATCGTAGGCCAGCCCCGTGCCCTCCAGGGTGGCCAGCCGCTGCAGGATCCCCGGGTGGGCAATGACATCGGCGTTCATGCAGAGGAAGGGCCCGTTCAACCAGTGACGGGCCAGCCACAGGGAGTAGAGCGAGTTGGTCTCGTCGAAGACCGGGTTCACGATGCCGGCGCTGCCGGGCACCCGGGCCAGACACTCGAAGACCTGCTCGCGGCAGTAGCCGGCGACGACGCAGATCCGCTGGACCCCGAGGCTGTGCAGGGTGCCGAGCTGGATGTCCAGGATCGTCCGCTCGCCGATGCGCTGCAGGCACTTCGGCCGGCCCTGGCCCTCCGCCCCCAGCCGGCTGCCGCGGCCCGCGGCCAGGATGACGGCCTGGTGGATCACGGCCGGCCTCCTTCCCGGGGGGCCTGGAGGCGCGGAGACCGGCCGACTCCCCGGAGGGGGGCGCCGGGCTGGAAGCGGGGGGATGCCTGGAGGGACATGGGGATGGCTCAGGGGGGGATCGGGGGAAGCCCCCCTCGCGCATTTGCAAGATCCATGCCAGGCGGCTTCCCCGCTCCTTCCCCCTTCTGGAAGCGTCCGAGGCCCTGGAAGCCCCTCCTCCTGGCTGGATCCAGCCACCCAGGCGGCCGGGCCCGGCCAGGCCCTCAGGCCGGATCCAGGCCGTAGCGCTTCAAGAGCCCCCGCAAGCGGCCGCGGCTCAGGCCCAGGCGCCGGGCGGCGGCGCT
>JALUUN010000445.1 GCA_027021325.1 Planctomycetota bacterium | reverse complement strand
GAGGTATTGATCACGGCCGAGGACGGTCGGCTCCATCGTGCCGGTCCAGCCTAACCCCACCGGGCCCGGGGCCGTCACAACTTCGCCGCGTCGCGCGCCAGGCGCAGGAAGCGCTGGGTGACATGCTCCAGGGCGTCGCGGGCCGGCGTGCCCGGGGGGTACTCCTCCTGGAGGGGACGCAGGAGGTCCAGGGCCTCCTCGAGGCGGCGGCGGGCGTCGTCCATGTCGGCGCGGTAGGTGTCGGCGTTGCCCGCAGCGTGGCGCTCGACGGCGGCGACGATGGAATCGTAGGCCTCCCCGCCGATGCGCAGGGCCTCCTGCCACTCCTCGCGGGCGGCCAGCTCCAGCGGCGCCTCCGGCGCTCCGACTCCGCCGCCACGGCGCACCTCACCGTCGAACTCGTTGTCCTCGGGGCCGATGTGGCGCACTCTCGCCGGCTCCGGGGCGGGGGCGGCGGCCGGCTCCGGGGCGGCGGCCTCCTCGCGTCCGGGCAGGGAGGAGAAGAGCCAGAGAACCCCCACCGCCGAGGCGGCGAGGAGGCCGGCCCAGAGGCCCGGGTCGGAGCGGCGGCGGCGCGGCTTGCGGCGGCGGTCGGTCATGGCGAGGAGGGGTCGGCGGCGCCCGGCGGCACCAGGAGCGCGGCGTAGCCGCCGCCCAGGCCGCCGCCGGGCTCGAAGGTCTGATCGCGGAGGATCTTCAGCCCGGCGCGGCGTGCGGCACGCTCGGCCATGGCCCGGTTCTCCTCCGGCTCCAGGGAACAAGTGCTCCAGAGTACCCGCGTCCGCGGGCCGAGAAGCCGCGGCAGGCTCCGGCGCAGGATCTTGCGCTGCAGGCCGACGCAGCGGCGCAGTTTCTCCTCGCCGAAGCGCCAGCGCGCCTCGGGCCGGCGGTCCAGGACGCCGGTGTTCGAGCAGGGGACGTCCAGGACCACGAGGTCCGGGGCCTCGTCCCCCGAGGGCGCAGGCAGGTCCCGCCCCTCGGGGGCGATGCGGCGGCATTCCACTTCGAAGCCCAGGCGGGCGGCCTGCTCCTCCATGCGCCGGAGCCGCTCCTCCGACACCTCGCAGGCGAGGATCCGGGCGCGCCCGCCGCTTTCCTCGTAGAGGGCGAAGCTCTTGCCGCCGGGGCCGGCGCAGAGGTCGAGGACGCGTTCGCCCGGGCGGATCGCGGCCAGGGCCGCCGCCGCCTGCGCGCTGCGGTCCTGGATCCACCAGTGACCTTCGGCGTGGCCCGGCAGCCGCCGCGGATCGCCGGCCGGCTCCTCCAGCTGCAGGCTGCCCGGGACCTCCCCCGTCCGCGAGGCGAGGCCGGCGCCCTCCAGGGCCGCCCGCACTTCCTCCACGGAACTCCGCAGGCGGTTCACGCGCAGGACCGGAAGAGGCGCCTGGTTGCAGGCCTCGCCCCGGGCCCGGGTCCGCTCCCAGCCGGCCTCCTCCACCCAGCGCGCCACCAGGAGGTCGGGCAGACTCCGCGTCTCCCCGAAGTGGCGGACGGGGTCGCGCTCCGGGTCGGCGAAGGGCGCCGGCTCCAGGACCCAGTGCTCGCCGCCCAGGGGGAGGATGCCCGCGGCCTCACCCGGGGCGGCGCCGGCGACACGGCGCGCCCCGCGCTCGACGGAGCGCAGGACGGCGTTCACGAAGCCGGCGCTGCGCCCGAGGAGGGGGCGCGCCGCGTCCAGGGTGGCGGCCACCGCGGCGTAGGGCGGAACGTCGAGGAAGAGCCGCTGGTAGAGGGCCAGGCGCAGGGTCCAGAGGACCTGGGGATCCACGGTGCGGCGCGAGGCGTGGGGCTTGAAGACCCGG
>JALUUN010000444.1 GCA_027021325.1 Planctomycetota bacterium | reverse complement strand
GCCTGCCAGTGGGTGCACTACGTGAACCCTCGCACCGTGGTCGGAGCCCTCATCGAGTCCGGGGAAGGTGTCCTCCTGTGCCGCCGCGCCATTGAACCTGCCCTGGGCAAGTGGACACCGCCCGCGGGCTTCCTGGAGGTCGGCGAATCCTCGGAGGCCGGCGCCGCCCGCGAGACCTGGGAGGAGGCCTGCGCCCGCATCCAGACCCTGCGGCCCTTCGCCCATTTCGACCTGCCCGACCTCGGGCAGATCTACCGCTTCCACCTGGCACGGCTCCTCGAGCCCGACTTCCGGCCGGGGCCCGAGAGCGAGGAGGTGGCCTGGTTCGCCTGGGAGGAGGTGCCCTGGGAAGAGCTGGCCTTTCCCGTCGTCCGCGCCGCCCTGGAACTCCGCCTCCAGGATCTGCGGGAGGGCCGGGTCTGCCTCCACGAGGCGGCCCTGGTCTGGAACGGACGGCCCTCGGCCTTCGATCTCTCGAACTACCGCCTGGATCCCCATCGCCGCCTGGTCCTGGCGGAGGAGGAGGATCGCTCCTGAGGCTCAGGTGCCCGGCGCCAGGGGACGCCAGGCGATCCGGCGGATGCGGGCGCGCGTGGCGTAGGCGGAGATCCCGAGGGGACGGCTCGCCTCGACCTCGGGCCGCAGGCTCAGGTGCCGGCCGGCGGTGACGGCCTCGAAGAGCTCCCGGCCCTCCAGCTCGGCGCGGATCCGGTCCGGAAGGACCTGCAGGCGGAGACGGTAGTCGCGCCCCTCCTCGAAGGAGAGGAAGCGCGTGGTCTCGTTGGCGCTCGCGTCCAGGTGGTCCAGGTTCGAGAGGCCGCAGAGGGATCCGCCCCATCCCCCGAGAACCAGGGTCAGGGCGCGGCCGCCGCCGGCCGGGAAGGTCAGACCGCAGAAGAAGTCGGTGCCCTGCAGGCGGGCGGCCACGACCTCCATTTCGTAGGGCGGCTCGGGCAGTCCCTCCTCCTTCCAGCGCAGGCCGGTGAGGGGCGAGCCCGGCTCCAGGATCAGCCCTTCCGGGAGAAAGCGGACCCGGCCCTCCCCGCCGTAGGGAATCGGCTCCCAGGCCGGCCGGAGCCGGGGATCGAGAAGGTCCCGCCAGGGCGCGCCCTCCCCGGAGGTCGGGGCCGGCGCGGGAGCGGCGCAGGCGGCGGTCAGGAACACGGCCGCCAGCCGGAGGCCGGGACCGCCTAACGCCACTTGTCGTCCAAGGGGTTCTCCGGCGGCTCGTCCTCTCCCTGGCGCTTGCGGAGCCGGTCGCGTGCCTTCTGGAAGAGGTCGTCCAGCTCCTCCTCCCGGCGGCGCTCGGCGTCGAGGGCCGAGGCGAAGGCGTCCCGGGCCTCCTCGCCCCGGGCGGCGGCAGCGCGCAGGCGCTCCTCCAGATCCGGCGGCGGACCGCCCGGGGGGGCCTCCCAGCCGAGGATCTCGAGGCGTAGCGGGTCCACCTGCAAGCGGGCACCGCAGCACGGACACTCCAACTTCTTTCCTTTCAAGGACATGGGAACTCCTCCCCGGCACCGGGCCGGGCCGCGGAAAGAACCGCGATTCCCTGGAACAAGGGACCGCTTCCTTCCCTCCTAGGAGCGTACACCCGGGGTCCATGAGGGCCCCACCGGGGTAGCTCGAGTCGCCTCTGAGGATTCATCCAGGGGGCAGGCGGCCTGAGTTGCCCCTCTTTTTTTTTCCCATGCCCCCTCCCCGGCCTGCTCTCCAAGGCCCCGGCCGGGCAGCCCGGACTCAGCCCTGGGGCTCCGGGCAGGCACAGGGCAGCTCGCCGCAGTAGGGGCAGCCCCGGCCGTACT
>JALUUN010000443.1 GCA_027021325.1 Planctomycetota bacterium | reverse complement strand
CGTCGCCGGGGCGACCGCTGCCAGCACCTGGCCGGTGGCCTGGAGCGCCTTCATGGATACGGTCGTCGCCGACCGCTATCTCCTGGTGCCCGCGGCGGCGGTGGCCTGGCTGGCGGCGCGGGCGGGTCTGCACCCGCGTCTCCGGCTCGTGCCCTGGGCCCTGGGGCTCCTCTTCCTGAGCCAGACCCTGCCCTACGCCCGGGCCTGGAGCCTCGGCGGCGTGGGCCTGGCCCGGGAACTCGTCGAGCGGAGTCCGCTCTCCGCCTCGACGCGCGTCGGCGCAGCGGCCCTGGCAGTCCGCGCCGGCGATCCCGAAGCCGCCGCCTCGCTCCTCGTCCGCGAGCCGGCGCCGGTTCCCACCCGCCGGGAGGAGGCGGGGCTGGCGGCGGCCTGGGCGCAGGTGCTGGGCGCCCGGGGCCAGTGGCTGGAGGCCGCGGGCTGGGCCCGGCGCGCGGTCGAGCGCTCGGGAGGCGAATCCGGGCGGAAGCTGCAGCTGGCGCGTTGCCTGGTCGAGGCCTTCCGCCAGGAGGTCACGAGTCCGGATCCCCAGGCCCGCCTGGGCCTGATCCTCGCCGAGGCCCGCCGCAACCTCACGGAGGTGTTGGAGGAGGATCCGCGGGCCGGGAGCGCCTGGTACCTCCTGGGGCGGGTCGAGGCGGTGCGCGGCGAGTTCGCCGCCGCCCGAAGCTCCTTCCTCCAGGCAGAGCGCTTCGCCCGCGGCACCCTCGACGGCCGTCTCTCCGGCCTCTATCTGCGTCTGCTCCCGGACGCGACGGAGTACCCGCGGGTGATCGAGACCCTGTACCGGGAGCTGGAAGGAGCGGCGGCGGCGGAGGATCGTGCCGCCGGGATCATCCTCTGGGAGTACGCCCAGGACGCCGCCTGGCGGAACCCGGCCCGCCGCGCCGAGGCGGCCTGGTTCGTCGCCGCCGAGCGCTTCCTGGAACGGACAGTGCAGAAGGATGCCGCCGACAGCGCCGCCTGGCTGCACCTGGGCTTCGTCCGTGCCACCCTCGGCGACCGCGAGGGGGCGCGAAGCGCCTTCGAGGCGGTCCTCGCCCTGCCCCGGGCTCCCGCTCTGCATCGCGACGAGGCGCGGCGGGGTGTGGCGCTCCTCAGCGGCGCCGGCTGACCGGCCGCGGGTACACGGGCAGGCTGCGCCAGCCGTCGGCGTGCACCGCCTCGACAGCGAAGAGCCAGTCGTCCTTGGAGACTCCCTCCAGGAGAACCTCCTGGACCCGGCCCACGAGGCGCCGCTCGGTCCAGTCCGGCTCGTGGGTGCGGCGCAGGAGCACGGCGTAGCCGTCCACCGGGTCGCCCTCCTCCGGCGGATCCCAGGCCAGCCGCGTGTCCGGACTCAGTTCGGAGACGTCGAGGAGGACCCGGGCCGGCGGCCGCGGCGCCAGGGCCAGTTCGGCGAGGGCCGCGCCCGTGGCGGCGGTGACCCGCGCCAGGTAGGCGTAGTCCACGTTCTCCGGTCGGTCGCCGTACAGGAGCCCGCCCACCTCCCGCAGGTCCTGGTGCTGCCACTGGAAGTTCTCGTGCGGCTCGGTGAGGCGCACCGCCGCCTTGCCGAGTTCGTTGAAAGGCTGGTGGTCGCCGCCACGCAGATAGCGGTCCTGGCGCAGGATCAGGGTGATCTCGAAGCCGGGGACGGCGGCCTCCCCGGCCCTGCGCAGGTAGCGGGCCAGCTGCCGGCTCGGCGCGTCGTTGTCGCTGCCGACGACGCGGCTGCCGTCACTCGGGAGACCCTCGCTGAAGACCCGGAGGCGCCAGGGTTCCCGGCGCCCGTCGCTGCCGGTG
>JALUUN010000442.1 GCA_027021325.1 Planctomycetota bacterium | reverse complement strand
CACCCCGACATCGAGGACCGGGTTCTGGAGTTCTTCGCCCACCTCTACCAGTACCGGGTGCTGGAGCGGGTGGATCCCGAGCGCGGCCGCTTCCGGCAGTACGTCCAGGGTGTCCTCCGCAACTACGTCCACGAGGTACGGCGACGCGACCAGGCCGGCCGGCGCGAGGTCCCTCTGCCGGACTCGACCCTGGCCGACGCCCAGGCCGCGGGCCCGGAGGACGTAGAGCACGAGGAGCTGCACCTGTGGGCCGCGGCGGTCCTGCACAACGCCCTGGAGAGCCTGCGCCGCGACCGTCCCGAGACCGCCTCCCTCCTGGTCGAGGCCTATGGGCTCGAGGGCACGGCTCCGGTGCCACGGGAGGAGCAGGCGCGGCAGCGGGGTCTGGAGATCGGCACCCTCTACGTGGCCCTGAACCGTGCCCGGAAGGAACTGGGGCGGCGGATCCTGCGCGAACTCCGGGAGCAGGTGAGCGACGCCGGGGAGCTCGCGGACGAGGCGCGGCTGATCCAGGAGTGCCTCTTCGAGGCTTTCCCCGGACTCCGGGGCTGAGGGAAGCCGCCGCGACCGGAGGCCACGCGGCGCCGGGAGGCGCAGGAACCCTGGCTCGCCCCCTTTCGCCGGCGGTCTCTCTGCAGAAGGGACCGCCCGGGCCACGGGTCCCGGCCCCCTCGCCGAGTCCGCGTGCGGAACCGGCGTCCGCGGCGCTTGAATCCGGACCGCGGCGCCGGCAGGCTGGCGGAGCCTCCTGGTGCGGGCGAGTCCTTCTGTTCCGGCATGCCGCACCTGACCGTCCTTCGTCCCGGGCCTCTGCGGCCCGCTCCGAGTCTCCTTCTTCTCGCCGCCGCTTTCGGCTCCTGCCAGGGCCGGGCGCCCGACCCGCCCTTCCCGGCCTCGGACACCGGCGGGGGAACCACCCCCTCCCTCGAGGTCCTGGCCGGCTCCTGGAGCGGGCTGCTCTGGCCGGAGGCCTCCACCGAGCCGCTCGTGATCGCTCTGGGCTATGACGAGAGCGGCCAGCCCGTCGAGGCCTGGCTGGGGGATGGCGCCTCATGGCTTCCGGAGACCTCCGAGCTCGAGGCCAGCCTGGATCCCGGGGGCAGCGCCAGCATCCTCCTCCAGCCCCTGCTGCCCGGGGCCCCGGCCCTGGAGCTGCGCGGACCCCTGGGGCCCGAGGGACTGCCCGGCGGCTGGTTCCGCCTGGAGACGGCGGAGGCGCCACCGGTCGAGGGGGTCTTCGAGCTCCAGCCCACCGGGCCGGGCTTCTTCTCCGTCGGGGAGCACCTGGCCGGCCGCTGGAGCGGCTTTCTCGATCCGGCGGAGGCGCACCGCCGGCCCTCGGTCCTGACCCTGGATGCCGACGGCGGCATCCCGGACGGCCGCTTCGGCGAGAAGGCCGCCGACGAGGATCTCTCCGAGCCGGGCCTGGTCTCCTTCGCCGACGCGGACCTGGGCCGGGTGGAGGACTTCTGCGTCTGGCTGGAGGACGGAACCCACCTGCGCTGCGACTTCCTCCTCGTGGACCCGGCGGGGGAGTGGCTCCAGGGGGACGGCTGGCAGGAGCAGTTCGGAGCCTTCCAGCTGACCCTGGCGCGGGTGCCGGAGGCCTCTCTCGACGGCGCGGCCGGCAGCGGGGGCTCCGCCGCCGGCCGCTGAGGGTGCGAAAGATGCGCTGGGATCAGAGGGCGGCGCCGGAGCCCTGGCGCTCGGCGCGCAGGGCGTTCAGGGCGCTCCCCGCCTTCCACCACTCGATCTGCTCTTCGTTCAGGGAGTGGCGCAGCGGCACCCGGTCCTCGCCGCCGCCGGTGTGGTGGAAGACCGCGTACACCGTGCTTCCGGGGGCCAGCTCCTCCAGGCCCTCGAGGGTCACCCGGTCGCCTTCCCGGACCTTCTCGTAGTCGGCGGGGTCCACGAAGCCCAGGGGCAGGACGCCCTGCTTCTTCAGGTTGGTCTCGTGGATGCGGGCGAAACTGCGGGCGAGGACCGCCCCCGCCCCGAGATGCCGCGGGCTCATGGCCGCGTGCTCGCGGCTGCTGCCTTCGCCGTAGTTCTCGTCGCCGACCACCACCCAGAAGAGCCCCTCGGCCTTGTAGTGGCGGGCGACCTGCGGCACGGGCACGCCGTTTTCGCCGCTGAGGATGTCGTTCGTCGTGCCGCGGGCGCCGGTGAAGGCGTTGATGGCGCCGGTGAACATGTTGTCCGAGATGTTGTCCAGATGCCCGCGGTAGCGCAGCCAGGGCCCGGCCGGGGAGATGTGGTCGGTCGTGGTCTTGCCCTTGGTCTTCAGGAGCAGGGGCATGTCCCGGTACTTTTCGAGCGGGATCGGCTCGAAGGGCGTCAGGATCTGCAGGCGCTCGCTGGACGGGTCCACCCGAACCTCCACCCGGCCGCCGTCGGGGGGCGGCGGCTGGTAGCCCTCGGCCTTGTGCACGAAGCCCTGGGGCGGGATGTCCGGCGCCGGAGCGGGCGCGCGCAGCTTCCAGCGGCTGCCGTCCGGAGCCTCCAGCTCGTCGCTCCGGGGGTCGAAGTCCAGACGCCCGCCCAGGGCCAGGGCGACCACCGTCTCCGGACTGCCGATGAAGCTCAGGGTCTCGGGGTTGGCGTCGTTGCGTCCGGGGAAGTTGCGGTTGAAGGAGCTGACGATGCTGTTCTGCTGCCCCTTCTGGATGTCGTCGCGCTGCCACTGGCCGATGCAGGGCCCGCAGGCGTTGGCCAGGACGGTGGCGCCGATCTGCTCCAGGGCCTCCATGAAGCCATCGCGCCGGATGGTGGCGTCCACCATCTCCGAGCCCGGCGTGACGAGCAGCGGGGACGCCACCTTCTGCCCGCGCTCCAGGGCCTGGCGCGCCACGTCCACGGCGCGGCCGAGGTCCTCGTAGGAGCTGTTCGTGCAGGAGCCGATGAGGGCGGCCGACAGCCGCGCCGGGTAGCCGTTCTCGGCGACCGCCTCCTTCATGGCGCTCAGGGGCCGGGCGAGGTCCGGGCTGTGGGGACCGACGAGGTGCGGCTCGAGGCTGTCCAGGTCGATCTCGATGATCCGGTCGTAGAAGCGCTCCGGATCCTGGAGGACCTCGGAGTCGGCCGTCACCAGATCCTCGTTCTCCCGGGCCAGGGCAGCGAGCTCGCCGCGGCGCGTGGCCTCGAGGTAGGCGGCCATGCGCTCGTCGAAGGGGAAGACCGAACAGGTCGCCCCGTGCTCGGCGCCCATATTGCAGACCGTGGCCTTGCCGGTGGCGCTGAGGGAGGCGCAGCCCTCGCCGAAGAACTCGACGATGTGATTCGTGCCGCCCTTGACGGTGAGGATGCCGCAGAGCTTCAGGATCACATCCTTGGGCGCCGTCCAGCCGCGCAGGCTGCCGGTGAGGCGGACGCCGATGAGTCTCGGCTGCAGCACCTCCCAGGGGAAGCCGGCCATGACGTCTACGGCGTCGGCCCCGCCCACGCCCACCGCACACATGCCGAGGCCGCCGGCGTTCGGGGTATGGGAGTCGGTCCCGATCATCAGGCCGCCCGGGAAGGCGTAGTTCTCCAGGACCACCTGGTGGATGATGCCGCTCCCCGGCTTCCAGAAGCCGATGCCGTAGCGCGCGCTGACCGTGGACAGGAAGTCGTAGACCTCGCGGTTCTCCTCGATGGCGCGCTGGAGGTCCTTCTCGCTCCCGGAGTGGGCCCGGATCAGATGGTCGCAGTGGACCGTGGTCGGCACCGCCACCTCGTCCATCCCGGCGCTCATGAACTGGAGCAGGGCCATCTGGGCGGTGGCGTCCTGCATGGCCACGCGGTCCGGCCGCAGGCGCAGCCAGGCCGAACCCGGTGCCAGTTCCTGACTCGCCGGGTCGTCCAGGTGGCCGAGCAGGATCTTCTCGGCCAGGGTCAGGGGGCGTCCGAGACGTCCGCGGACGCACTCGAGGCGCTGGCGCATGGCGGCGTAGGCCGCCCGGACCATCTCCGGAGAGGACTCGATCTGGGGCATGGCGGCTTGCGGCTGGGGCTCCCGCGCGGTCCCGGGAGCCGGGAAAAAGGCCCGCGATTATAGGCTTCCGCTTCTCCGGCCGCCGGAGAGGCTTGCGCGTCCGCGCCGCCGGCGGCGGAATGGAGGGGCCATGCTCTCCACCCCCCGCCTCCCCCTCCGGATCCTGCCGCTTTTCCTCCTGGTGTCCTGCGCCAGCATGGAGGAACGCCGGGCCGAGTCCATCGCCGAGTTCCTGGAAGAGCACTATGGAAGCCTGACCGTGGGCGCCGACTGGGAGGCGGTGCGCAGCGACTTCAGCGCCGAGGCGGTGGTCGCGCGCATGGATCCGGACCACCCGGGCGCCGTCATCCCCACGCCGGTGGACGAGTTCTTCGCCAGCGTCGGGCCCTCCATCGACTCCCTGCGTTTCTTCCACATCGAGCCGAAAACCCTCTGGATCACCCTCTACGACCGGCTCGCCACCGCCTGGGTCCACGCCGTCGTCGAGCAGGAGGACGCCGAGGGCCAGGCCAAGGGCTTCGAGGGCGTGGACCAGTTCTCCCTGATCCAGGACGAGGACGGCCGCTGGCGCATCATCCACCTGGTCTGGCAGGAGGTCGCCGAGGAGTGGGAGCCGCCGCGGGCGAGCCGCACCTGGCTCTTCGCCCGGAGCGCCCCGGCCGAGCTGCGGGTCGGGATCTCGGCGGCCAGCTACTGACCGGCGGCTGGATCGCGCGGCAGCCCGCCGGCAGCCGCCAGGGCCTCGCGGACGGCGGCGAGGAGGCGGGCGGTGTCGAAGGGCTTCTCGAGGACCGTGCGTGCGCCGAGAAGGCGGGCGGTGCGCAGCATCAAGTCGCTTCCGGCCACGCCGCTGATGGCCACGACGGGGACCGACCAGCCGCGCCGGCGCATCTCGCGCATGACCTCGATCCCGTCCATCTCCGGCATCGCCAGGTCCAGGAGGAGCAGGTCCGGCAGTTCGCCTTCCATGGACTGCAGGGCGGTGCGGCCCGTGTCGGCCTGGCGTGCCACCCAGCCCTGGGCCTGGAGCTGGCGGCACAGGACCTCGCGGACCGAGGTTTCGTCGTCAACGACCAGGATGGAGGCACTCATCGAGAAAGGCCCCCGGGCAAGGGGGCCGGATTCTGGAGTGCCGTCCGGAGACCGGACCGGACGCGGTTTTTCCTGTCCGAGCGGGCGGAGGCCCGGCGGAATCGAACACCTGTTCTTCAGGCGTTCTGGAGAGTCTGAGCCGCCACCCGCCGCCCGAGAGGCCAGAAACCCGGCCCTGCCGCCGGCCGGCCGGCCAGCCAGCGGCCCAGGCGCTCCTCCACCTCCCGGAGTTCCCGGAAGCGCGCCCCCTGGAGCATCTGGCTCACCGCCTGCTGGGTCACGCCGAGCTCGCGGGCGACGTCGGCCTGGCGGCCCAGGCGCCGGTAGGCGCGCACCGCCTCGCGGCGGGCGGGGGTCCAGGCCTGGAGGAGGGTGGCGTGGAGGAGCGCGCAGGCCTCGGCCAGCTCCAGCTCGGCCGGTGGGCGCAGGCTCAGACGCAGTCGCAAGGGCAGCCAGGGCCGGCTCGGGCGGCCCAGATGCTCCAGGGCCGCCTCGGCGGGGTGGCGGTCGTCGCCGGGGAGCAGCTCCACCAGGGCCCAGGCAGCCCGAGCCGGCCACAGGATCTCGGCCGCGGCGACCACCACTTCGAAGGCGCAGGCGGGATCGTGAAGGATCAGGAGCGCCGCCCGCCTTTCCTCGTCCCAGCGCGGCGGGCCTTCCAGGGCCTCACCGCCACCTGCAGCCAGAGCCTCGAGGAACTCTCCAGCCGTGCAGGCGCCGTCCTCCCGGACCGCGCGGCCCTCCACGATCCCGGCAAGGCCGTACTGCAGGTGGCGCCTCATGCCGGAGGCCATGCTAGGAACCGGACCCGGCGGGAATCAATGGCGGAGCGAGGCGCCCGGAGAGGCAAGTTCCTCGAGGGCGTCGAGGAAGGCCTCGAGCTCCTGCAGGCGCAGGAGGCCGTGGAGCCTCGGGCCGGCTTCCAGGGTTCCGGCTTCGTCCATGGCACGCAGGGACTGCTTGGCGCGGCCCAGGGCCTGAAGCGGCCGGGCGCCGCCTTCGAGCATGCGCTCGGTGTAGCGGCGCAGCCAGCGCACCGCCCGTTCCGGTTCCGGCGGCCGTGGCGGTCGGCCGGCACGGAGCCGCGCCCAGTCCTCGAAGATCCAGGGCCGCCCCAGGGCGCCGCGGCCGACCATGACACCGGCGCAGCCGGTCTCCTCGAAGAGGGCCTCGATGGCTGCGGGGGTGGTCGCGCCGCCGTTGCCGACGACCGGAATGGAGACCGCCCGCACGGCGCGCCGGATGCGGCTCCAGTCGGCCGTCTCTCCGTAGCCCTGGATGCGCAGGCGCGCGTGCACGGTGAGAAGGACCGCGCCGGCGTCCTCGATGCGCCGGGCGACCTCCTCCAGGCCGCGGTCGTCGCGCACCCCGGCGCGGATCTTGGCGGTGACCGGCACGGGGCAGGCGTGGACGACTTCCCGCACCAGGCGCTCCAGGAGGGGCGGATCCTCGAGGAGAGCGCAGCCGGCGCGGTGCTGGAAGACCCGGGGCGCGGGGCAGCCGAAGTTCAGATCCACGAAGGGGGCGCCCAGTTCGGCGGCGGTGGCGGCGCTCCGCGCCAGGCAGGCCGGGTCGTTGCCCATGAACTGGACGCCTACGGGCAGCCGCGGGTCGGGTCCGGGCCAGGCGGCGAGGATCCGGGCTGCGGGCATGGGGTGGCCGGTGACCCGGAGGAACTCCGTGCAGGCGCCGCCCAGGCTGCCCGGGGCGTTGGAGTCCGCCACGAGGCCGCGAAAGGCGGGGTCGGTGACCCCCTCCATGGGGGCCAGGAGCAGGGGCGGGTCGAAGACCAGGCCGGGTGCCGGCCGGAGCGGCGGCCGCTGCGGGTCCATGCTCAGCGCGGAGCCCCCTCGAGGATCTCGATGTCATAGCCGTCGGGATCCTTGAGGAAGATGTAGCGGCTGCGGCTCTCGGGGCGGCTGCGGCGGTACCACCAGCCGCGCTCTTCGACCTCGCGGACCACCGCTTCGAGATCCTCGGTGGTGAAGGCGATGTGGCCGAACTGGCTGCCCAGGTCGTAGTCGCGGCCGTCGTGGTTCCAGGTCAGCTCCAGCTGATGTCCGCCGGTCTCATCCTCCAGGAAGCAGAGGGTCGCCTCGTCGCCGATGGGGGAGCGGCGAACCTCCCGCAGGCCGAGGAAGCCGCAGTAGAACTCCAGGGACCGCTCCAGGTCCCGGACCCGGAGCATCGTGTGGGCGAGGCGCATGGCCCGATTCTACGGCGGGGGCGGGATCGCCACCGGGCCTCCTTCTGCTAGGCTCCCGGCCATGATCCCGCGCTCCGCCTGCGCAGCCGCCGGCCTCCTCATGGCGCTGGCCGCCTGCAGCCAGCTGCCGCCGCGGGATCCCGGCGCTGCTGAGACCGGCGGCCCGACGCCGCTGGAGAACCTGGCGCGCTCCGCCGCCCTGGCCGAGGAGTCCCGCCGCGGCCTCGAGCCCCTGAGCCGCTTTCTGGGTGAATGGGAGGGGACCAGCGAATCCGCCCAGGGGAACCTCCGCCTGCGCCGGCGCATGAGCTGGATCGTCACCGGCTCCTGGCTCGTGGAGCAGACCGCGGTCCAGGATCCCGAGCGTCCCGGCCGCATCCTGCGCAGCGGCGCTCTCTACCGCTGGGATCCGGTCTGGCGGATGATCGTCGCCACCTCTTTCGGCCCGGCAGGAACGGCCTCGGAGCGCTGGATGCGGCTCGCCTCCGACGGCCAGAGCCTGGAGATCCTGCCCCAGCCCGAGGCGCGGCCCGAGAGCCTGTTCCAGGTCACCCTCTTCAACGGCCGCGAGTGGCGCGCCCGGGTCTACGATCTGGACGCCAGCGGCAACTGGCAGGAGGTGGAACGCCTCCAGCTGCGCCGCGCCGGCGAGGAGGCCGCGGAGGAGGAAGGATGACCCTGCCCGGGGATCTGCACGGCCGGACCGCCGTGATCACCGGCGCCAGCCGCGGCATCGGCGCCGGCCTCGCCCGCGAGTTCCGCGCCCGGGGCCTGCGCCTCGCCCTCTGCGCCCGCAGCCCCTGCGCCCTGGAGCCCTCCGAGGAGGTTCTCTGCGCCCGGCTGGACGTCACCGACGGCGCCGCCGTCCACGCCTTTGCGGCCGAGGCCGAGGAGCGCTTCGGCGCCCTGGACCTCTGGATCAACAATGCCGGGGTCCTCGACCCGATCGGCCCCCTGCGCGACCTGGACCCGGCGGACTTCCGGCGCAACCTCGAGGTCAACCTCCTGGGAGTCTTCCACGGCAGCCAGGCCTATGTCCGCCACCTGCGCCGCCGCGGCGCCGGCGTCTGCGCTCCCGGGGTCCTCATCAACATCAGTTCCGGCGCCGCCTGGCATGGCTACGCCGGCTGGAGCGCC
>JALUUN010000441.1 GCA_027021325.1 Planctomycetota bacterium | reverse complement strand
CACTGCGAGCAGAACCCTTCCGAACCCTGGCGGCGGGTACGGACAAGGACTAGGAAGACGATGGACGCCATGCCCCTCCCCGATCTCCCGCCCCTCACCACCATCCTCGCCGCCACGGACCTCTCGGAGGCGAGCCGCCCCGCCGTCGAGGCCGCCTGCCGCCTGGCGCGCCGCCTCGAGGCCGAGCTCCACGTCGTCTCGGTCGTCCCGCACCCGACCCAGGTGCACTACGACCAGTTCGCCGAGGCCCTCCTCGGACGGCTCCGCGACGAGACCAGCGCCCGCATGAAGGCCCTGGTGGGCTCCCTGCCCGAGGAGAAGCCCGCGCGCCTGCGCACCGCCGTGCGCGAGGGGGATCCGCGCGAGGAGATCCTGCGCGAACTCCAGGAGACCGACGCCGAACTCCTGGTCGTCGGCACCCACGGCCGCACCGGCGTCCAGTACCTGAGCATGGGGTCGGTCGCCGAGGGGCTGGTGCGCGCCGCCGGCAGCGACGTCCTTCTGGTCCGCGGCCCGGAGCCGCCGCATTTCCAGCGTCTCCTCGTCGCCCTGAACGGCACCGACTCCTCGCAGCGCGCCGCCGCCCGGGCCCTCCAGATCGGCAAGGCCTTCTCCGCCGAACGCGTGGACTCGGTCGCCGCCTTCGAGCTGCCCATGGGCTGGGAATTGATCGGCGGCGAGCGCGAGACCCACGTCGAGCGCATGAAGGCGGTGACCGTGACCCGCACCCAGGCCGCCCGCGAGGCCCTGGGCCGCGCCTGGCCCGAGGGCGAGAACCGCGTCCTGGAAGGCGCGCCGCGCACGGTGATCCTCAAGGCCGCCAAGGAACTGGAATCCGAGGTGGTCTTCGCCGGCGCCCACAACCGCCCCGGATGGGCCAGCCTCTTCCTCGGCGACACCGCCCGGGTCCTCGCCCACAGCCTGCCCTGCTCGGTGTGGTTCGTGCGCGACCCCGAGGAGCGCCACCCGGTCCTGAAGGCGATCCTGGCCCAGCTCACCGGCGGCTGATCCCGTCCGCACCCCGCTTCGGCCCCGGCCACAGCGCCGGGGCAGAATCCCGGGGTGATCCTGGACGCCCTCCTCCGCCACCGCCGCGCGGTCCTGGCCGCCGTGCTCGGCGTGGCGGCGGGCCTGGGCACGGGTCTCGCCTTCCTGCGCTTCGACTTCTCGCCCCAGGCGGTCTTCGAGAGCGACACGCCGGGCTTTCGCGACCTCGAGATCCTCTACGAGCGCCTCGGCCGCCAGGACTCGACGATGGTCCTCCTCGTCGAAGCACCGGACGTGGCCTCGGACGAGGTCTTCGCCTGGCTGCAGGAGGCCGTCGAAGACCTGCGCGCCGTGGAGGGGGTCGAGGCCGTCGAGGGCCTGCCGGGCGCCGCCGCGGTCCTGCGCGAAAGCCCGGTGCCGCGGCCGCTCCGGACGATCCAGGACGAGGACCTGCGCCGCCGGGCCATCCTCGACAGCCCCCTGATCCGCGGGCGCCTCGCCAGCGAGGACCTCCGCGCGGCGCTCCTCTTCGTCCGCATCGAGGCCGGGCGCATGGACTACGCCTCCCTGGCCCCGGTCGTGGACGCCGTCGAGGCGGCGCTCGCCGGACGCCCGCGGCCGCCCGGGCTCGTGGCGCGCCTGAGCGGCGTCCCGGTGGTCCGCGTCACCCTGGTGCGGCGCATGCTCCACGACCAGGCGGTCTTCCTGCCGGCCCTGACCCTGCTCCTGGTCGTCGTCCTCGGCCTCGTCTTCCGCACGCGCCAGGCGGTGCTCCTGCCGCTCTTCTCGGTGTTCCTGGCCGAGGTCCTGCTCTTCGGCGCC
>JALUUN010000440.1 GCA_027021325.1 Planctomycetota bacterium | reverse complement strand
GGGCGCAGCGAAGCCAGGCGAACCCCAGCAGGGCGAACCCCAGCAGGGTGAAGCGCAGCAAGGGGAACCGGAGCAGGGCGAACCGCAGCCCGGCGAACCTGAGGCTTCCCCCCCAGCGAGTCTCCGGAGCCCGAACCGCCGGCCCCGGCCCGGCGAGAACCTGGACCGCGCGCAGGAGAAGCAGGAAGAGGCCCTCGAACACTTCCAGGACGCCGCCCGCGAGGCCGCCGAGGCGGCCGAGCACGGCGAGCAGCAACAGCGCCGCGAGCAGCTCCTGGACCTCGCCACCGCCGCCCGCGAGCTCCTGGAGAGGCACCTCCAGGTCGAGAAGGAACTCACGGCCTTCGCCGAGGAGCAGGACGGGCGCCGGCCGCCGCGCTCGGCCCGAGTGCGGCTGCGGGCCTGGGCGGCGGAGGAGCAGGCCCTCGCCGAGGCCACGGACGAACTCCAGATCACCGTGCGCGAGGCCGGCGCCGACGCCTTCCCCTTCCTCATGGACAGTCTGCGCGAGGACCACGAGCGCCTGGCTTCGGCCTTGGGACCGCCCCGCTACCGGGCCGGCGATCTGGAGGTCGCCCTGGCCGGCGACCTGCAGCGCGGGTGGGAGACTCTCATCGAAGCCCTGGAGAGGGAGGCCGAACGCATCCGCCAGCGCCTGGAAGCCCCGCCGAACCCGGGCGGCGGCGAGCAGGATCCCGAGGAGGAGCGCAAGCAGCGCATCGTCGAGTTTCGGGCCGACCTGGAGCTCCTCGCCATCCTCCAGCGCGAGACCCGCGACCGCCTGGAGCGCCTTCTCCGGCGCCGGGAACTCCTCGCCGAGGCCGGGATCCCCTTCGACCGCGACGACGAGCGGGATCTCCAGTCCCTCCTGGAACGGCAGGCGCGCCTGCGCCGGCTCTACGAGGCCATGCTCGAGCGCTTCCTGGAGGAGGGCGGCCCGGTGGAGTCGGAGGACGCCTGATGAGCCGCCTCGACCTCGCCCTGCTCCTGGCCTGCGCCGCCCCGGCGCCGGCCGCAGCCGCCCAGGAGCCGCCGCCGCCTCCGCCGGCCGAGGCCCCGCCGCCGGAAGCCCCCCTTGTGCCCCCCGGCCAGGAGCCCGCAGAGGAGCCGCCCTCCCTGCAGGAGGTCGTGCGCGAGATCCTGGAGCTGGCCGAGGGCATCCGCGAGGACTACCGCGAACTCACCAGCGTCCTGGAGGAGGCCGCGGGCAAGGCGCCCGAGGCGGCCGAGGACGAGGAGCCCCTGCGCCAGGACCTGCGCCGCGCCCTCGAGGAGGCGGACGCCCTGCAGGCGGACCTGGAGGAGCTCCTGGACAAGTTCCCCGACGTCGAGAGCCCGCCCTCTTCCTCACCGCCCCCATCCGGCAGCCGGCCCCGGGATTCAGGCCGCCAGCCACGCCACCGCCCGCAGAACGACCCGCGGGACGGCGAGGAGGGCCAGCGCGCCGAGAATCTGCCCGGCACGCGGCCCCCGGGCAGTCCCCAGGAGATCTTCCTGGTGGATCCGCGCTGGGGCGCCTGGGGGCGGCTTCCCCCGCGCCTGCAGGAGGCCCAGGAGAACGCCGGAGCCGCCGACCTGCCGCTCCGCTACCGGCGCTGGCTGGAGGCCTACCACCGGCGGGTCCTCGAGAAGGACCGCTGAACCAGGCAGAGGCGGGGAACCTTTCCGGGCGCCCCCGCCGGCACGCCGCTCAGGAAGCTCCGTCGAGCTCCTCCAGGAGGCTGACGAGATCGTCGGCGTGCTCCTCCTCCATGGCCAGGATCTCCTCGAGCATCCGGCGCGTCGTCGGGTCGTCGTTGCCGAGCCAGCCGATCATCTCGCGGTAGCTGTCGATGGCGATGCGTTCGGCGACAAGATCCTCCTGGATCATCTCGATCAGATTCGTCCCCTCGACGTACTCTGAGTGGCTCCGGCTCAGCATGCCCTCGGGAGAGAAGTTCGGTTCGCCGCCCAGCTGGACGATGCGCGCGGCGATCTGGTCGGCGTGGACCTGCTCCTCGTTGGCGTGCTGCAGGAACTCCTGGGCCACGCTCTGGGCGTGGATGCCGCTGGCCATGAAGTAGTGGCGCTTGTAGCGCAGGACGCACACGATCTCGGTGGCCAGGGCCTCGTTCAGGACCCGGATCACCGCCTCACGGTCCGCCTGGTAGCCGTCGGTGACGGCGCCGCGCTCCATGTGGCGCCGGGCCCGCTCGCGGAGGGTCTGGATGTCGGTCAGAAAGGGCTTGGAGGGCATGGCCGGCACTCTAGCGCCCGGCTGGGAGCCCGGCCATACGCCCTCCGACCCGCCTCTTCGCTCTGTCCCTTCGAAGGCTCCCCGGACGGCCCCTCAGACCGGATGGGCGACGCTGCCGCGGCGATAGCCGCGCGGGTCGATCTCCAGGACGGCATAGCCGTGGCTCCGGGCCAGGGCGGCCAGGATCCGGCGCTCCCTCTCGTCCAGGCGATCCTGCTCGGCCGGGCCCAGCTCCAGGCGCAGACGGTCCCCGGCGAGGTGGCGGGCGCGAAGGATGCGGTAGCCGCGGGCACGCAGGGCACTCTCCACCGCCTCGATCCGGGCCAGGGCCTCGCGGGTGACCGGGACACCGGCGGGCACCCGGCTCGCCAGGCAGGGGCTGGCCGGCTTGTCGGCGACCGGCAGGCGCCAGGCCCGGGCCAGGGCACGGATCGCCTCCTTGCCGAGGACGGCCTCGCGCAGGGGCGCGCGCACGCCCTGCTCCCGGGCCGCGCGGGCCCCCGGCCGGTGGTCCTCGAGGTCGTCCCGGTTCTCGCCGTAGAGAAGAGGCCAGCCCAGGCGCTGCGCCAGGGGCCGGGCCTCCAGGAACAGGGTCTGCTTGCACCAGTAGCAGCGGTCGCCCTGGTTGGCGCGGTAGCGCGGGTCCTCCAGCTCGCGGGTCCGCAGCTCGAGGAGTTCGACGCCCACCAGCCGGGCCACGGCACGGGCGTCCTCGAGCTCGGCCCGGGCCAGGGAGGGACTGTCGGCGATGACCGCCAGGACGCGCTCGGGCCCGAGCACGCGGGCGCAGGCGGCCAGGAGAACGGAGGAGTCCACCCCCCCGCTGACCGTCACGACCGCCCCGGGCAGGCCGCGGAGCCGCGCCTCGAGGGCCGGCGGGACCGGGGTTTCAGGCATCGTGTTCCTCCAGGTAGCTCCGGGCCAGCTCCACGTAGTGCGGGGCGCTCCGGCGCAGGGCCTCGCGCTCCTCCTGGCTCAGCGGCCGCAGCACCCGCGCAGGCACGCCGGCGGCGAGCATCCCGTCGGGCACCTCGAAGCCCTCGCGCACGACGGCGCCGGCGGCCACCACCGCGCCGGCACCGATGCGCGAACGCCCCAGGAGGGTGGCCTGCATACCGATCAGGCTGCCGTCACCGACGAAGGAACCGTGCAGGACCGCCCCGTGGCCCACGGTGACCGCAGCGCCGATCTCCAGGGGGAAGCCGGTGTCGGTATGGAGGACGCAGTGGTCCTGGAGGTTGGTGCCCGCACCCACGCGGATCGGCGCCTCGTCCCCCCGGACCACGGCGCCGAACCAGACGTTGACCTCTTCGCCCAGGGCGACATCCCCGGTGACGACGGCCGTACAGGCGATCAGGGCCCCGCCCGGGACCCGGCGGAAGAGGCCGCGCCGGGGCAGGGGGAAGGCATCGGAGTCGGGGATTCCGGTCATGGAGTCGTGGAGGAGGCGCCGAGGAGGAGGCCGGAAGCCAGGGCAAGGGCGTTGTGCAGGGCGTGGACCAGGATGGCATGGCGCAGCTGCCCGCTGCGCCAGAAGGTCCAGCCCAGGAGCAGACCGAGCCAGGCCATCGGCAGCCAGAAGCGCGGGTCGTGGAGGAGGGCGAAGGCCAGGGAGGAGAGGAGCAGGGCACGGCGCAGACCGAAACGCGGCGAGATGGCGAGCCAACGGAAGAGATAGCCGCGGAACAGGACCTCCTCCACCAGAGGAGCCAGGACGAGCACCCCGAGAACCGCAGCCGCGCCCCAGGCCGCTCCGGCTCCCGGGAGACCGGGCAGGGCCTCCACCGGCGGCGGCTCCCCGGTCAGGGCCTCGACCAGGAGGCGGTTCCACCAGAGGAGTGCAGCGAGGAGCGGCAGACCGCGGGCCCAGGTCCCGAGTGCCCACTTCGCGTCCGCGGGCCGCACCGCTTCCTCATCCCAGTCCCGAGGAGCGAGCGAGCCGGCGCGGAGGCGCAGGAACAGCCAGGCAAGAAGGCCCGAGGCGGCATGGGCCAGGGGCGCGTCGAGGCCGGCGGGGACACTGCCCCCGAAGAGGAAGGCGAGCGCCCGCCCGCCCCCGAGGTAGAGGACGGCAGCGGCCAGGAGGTCGGCACCGTGCAGGCGCCCGCAGGAGAGGATCCGCGGCGCCAGGCGTCCGCGGTGGGCCAGGAGCAGGGCCGAGGCGAGGCCGGCGAGGCCGACCGGCACCAGGCCGAGGAGCAGGAGGAGGAACTCGCCGGCCTCCGGAAGCCTCATGCCCGGGCGCCGAGGACCCCGGCCACGGGCGAGGAGGGCCGGGCCTCTCCGCGCCGGGCCATGCGGCCGGCGAGGAAGGCCTCGCGGCCGGCGATGCAGGCGTGGCGCATGGCCCGGGCCATGCGCACCGGATCGCGGGCCTCGGCCACCGCCGTGTTCAGGAGGACTCCGTCGGCGCCGAGCTCCATGGGAACCACGACGTCGCTGGCGGTGCCGACGCCGGCATCCACGACCACCGGCACGGTCGCGTTCTCGACGATGAGCCGGAGGTTGTGGGGGTTCAGGACGCCGAGACCGCTTCCGATGGGCGAGCCCGCCGGCATGACAGCGGCGGCGCCCGCTTCCTCGAGTCGTTTCGCCAGGATCACGTCGTCGCTGGTGTAGACCAGGACCGTGAAACCCTCCTCCACCAGGAGGCGGGTCCCCTCCAGGGTAGCCACGGGGTCCGGCAGCAGGCTCCCGGGGTCGCCCAGGACCTCGAGCTTGAGGAGCGGCGTCTCCAGGATCTCGCGGCCCAGGCGTGCGGTGCGGACGGCGCTGTCCAGGTCGTAGCAGCCGGCCGTGTTCGGCAGCAGCGTGTAGCGCTCCCGGTCGAGATAGTCGAGGAAACGCCGGCCGGGCTCCTCGCCGTGCGGGATCCGGCGCACCGCGACCGTGACGAGCTCGGTCCCCGAGGCCTCGAGGGCATCGCGCATGAGCTCGTAGGTGGCGTACTTGCCGGTGCCGAGGGAGAGGCGGGAGCGGAAGGAATACTCGCCGATCCGCAGGCAGTCGTCGGTGGCTCGGTCCATGGGGGTGCCCTGGGCTCGCAAGGGAAACGGACCTCGCGCCCGCGCCCGGTCCGGAGGCCGGATTCTAGCAGGGGAGCCCTCTCAACCGCCCCCGACGAGCCCCACGACCTCCAGCCGGTCCCCCGGCTGCAGGCGCACCTCGGCGTGGCGGCGCCGGGGCACGACCTCGCCGTTGCGCTCGACGGCGACCCCCTGCCGCGGCAGGCCGAGGGCCCGCAGGAGGTCGGCCACGGTGGCGCCTTCGGGGAGCCGGCGGGCCTCGCCGTTCACCTGGATCTCGATGCCGGGGCTCCCGGCCGGCGTGGAGGGGTCCATGGCCGGCATCCTAGCCCGGTCCCCGGGCCCGCCCCCCCCTCGCCGGCCGTCTTGCGGCGGCGGCGGCCGGCGGTATCCTGTAGGCGGACCTGGACCGTTCCGGCCCCTTCGAGTCTCCGTGCGAGGCTCCCCGGGTCCGGGCGGCCCACCGGATCCGGCCTGTCCGGTCCGGAACCTCCGCATCCTGCGCTGCTTCCGGCCGCCCGCGGCCCGGCGGCCGCGCGCGGCCCCGAAGGGTGTGCAGGCGTGCCTGCACGCCTTTTTTTCTCTCCGGGCGCGGCAGGGAGCGGGGGCGCCGGCCCGGCCTCCCGGGATCCGGGGTTCCTTCCACCCACGCCAGCCTCGTTCGAGGGAGGTCACCTTGCTCAAGAAAGAAGACGTGCTCAGGATGATCGACGCCATCCACCGGGAACGGGGGGTGGAGCGGGACATCCTGTTCCAGGCTCTCGAGGAGGCCCTGAGCACCGCGACCCGCAAGAAGACCGGCGCCGGCGAGGGACTGGAGGTGAAGATCGACCGCCGCAGCGGCGAGATCACCATCCACGCACCCGACGGGACGGCAGCCGTGCCCTCGGCCGAGCAGATGGGCCGCATCGCCGCCCAGACCACCCGCCAGGTCTTCCTGCAGAAGATCCGCGAGGCGGTCCGCGACAAGGTCTACGACGAGTATGCCGGCCGGGTCGGCCAGATCGTCTCGGGCGTGGTCCACAAGATGGAGGGCCCGAACGCCATCATCCGCCTCGGTGACCAGGTCGAGGCCCTGCTGCCGCGCAGCGAACGCGTGCCGACCGAACGCCTGCACCAGGGCGACCGCCTGCGCCTCCTCGTCAAGGAGGTGCGCAAGGAAGGCAGCCGGGTCGTCATCATCGTCTCGCGCAAGGACGAGGACTTCGTCAAGAAGCTCTTCGAAGTCGAGGTGCCCGAGATCCAGGACGGCCTGATCCGGGTCATGCGCGTGGCCCGGGATCCGGGCTACCGCTGCAAGGTCGCGGTGTTCAGCGCCGATCCGCGGGTGGACGCGATCGGTGCCTGCCTGGGCGTCCGCGGCACCCGCATCCGCAACATCAACGACGAGCTCGGGACCGAGAAGATCGACATCATCGAGTGGAGCGAGTCCCTCGAGGAACTGGTCCAGAACGCCCTGAAGCCGGCGAAGAACATCCCCATCGATCACATCTTCCCGGACGTCGAGACGCAGTCGGTCTTCGTCCTGGTGGACGAGGAGCAGAAACCCCTGGCCATCGGCCAGGGCGGGCGCAACGTGCGCCTCGCCGCCCGCATTGTCGGGTGGGACATCGAGATCAAGACCCCGGCCGAGTACGAGGCGGAGCTCCTGGAGGAGCAGCGCCGGGCCGAGGCCACCGCCGCGCCCGCGGAGGCGCCGGCGGCGGAAACGGAGCCGGAACCCATCGAGGAATCTCCGGAGATCGAGGCCGGCCCGCAGCCGGCGGTGCCGCCGGCGGCCGGCGGCGAGACCGGCGAGACGCCGGAACCGGAGGTCCGGGAGGGCTGACTTGAGCGAAGAGACGGTCAAGGTCTACGAGCTGGCGCGGCGCTACGGCTACAAGAGCCGGGAGTTCGTCGAGATCCTGCGGGACATCGGCTTCCCGGTGTCCTCCTATCAGGCCTCGGTGGACGTCTGGGACGTGCCCGTCATCGAGACCCGTCTCCTCAAAGGGCAGTTGATCCAGCCCGAGCAGGCGACCTCCATCGCCGCCGAGGAGGAGCCCGTGGAGGCCGCTCCCGAAGCCGCAGCCGGCGATGCCTGGACGGTCGTCGTGGACAAGCCCGAGAACGAGGCCGGGGACGGCGAGGGCGAGGGCGAGGCCGGGGAAGAAGAGGAGGCCTCCGGGCCCGCCGCGGCGGAGCCGGAAAGCGCCGAGCCGGAGACCCCGGAGCCGGCTCCCGAGCCCGCCCCGGAGCCGCCGGCACCCGAGGCGCCCGCCCCCGAGCCCGCCCCGGCGACCGCGCCCGCCGCCGAGGCGGTGCCGGTGCCCGAGAAGGAAGCCCCCGCGGCCGAGGAGACCGAACCCGCCGCCGCCGAGGCCGCCGAAGCCCCCGCCTCCGAAGCCCCCGAGGTGACCCGCAAGCCCGAGCCCGAGCCGGTTCCCACACCGCAGCCGCGAAGCGGAGCGCGCAAGGTCGGCCGCATCGACCTGGAGAGCCTCGGTCTCTTGCGCGCACGCCAGGCCCAGGCCCGCGGCAGCGCCACCCTTTCCGACGTGCGCGACCGCGAGAGCGCGCGCCGGCGCGACCACCGCCAGAAGCAGCGCGAGCGCCAGAAGGAACGGCGCGCCGGGCGCATCCCCAAGCCCCAGGTCTCGACCGTCGAGCGGAAGAACGACGTGGTCCTGGAGCCGCCGGTCACGGTCAAGGCCTTCTCCGTGGCCACGGGGGTAGCGACCAACAAGATCGTCGGCGCGTTGCTGCGCATGGGCTCCATGGTCACGGCCAACGACGTCCTCGACGAGGACACCATCCAGATCCTGGCAGACGAGTTCAAGATCGGTGTCCGGATCAAGGAGCAGCAGGACGCCGAAGAAGCCCTGATGGCCGAGATCGAGGCGGCGCGCCGTGGCATCGACGACGCCCAGCTGGCGCCGCGGCCGCCGGTCGTCGCCTTCATGGGCCATGTGGACCACGGCAAGACCTCCCTCATCGACGCCATCCGTCAGGCCAAGGTCGCCGGCTCCGAGTCCGGCGGCATCACCCAGCACATCGGCGCCTATCAGGTCAGCCTGAACGGCGAGCGCAAGGTCACGATCCTGGACACGCCGGGGCACGAGGCCTTCACCTCGATGCGCGCGCGCGGCGCCCAGACTGCCGACATTGCCATCCTC
>JALUUN010000439.1 GCA_027021325.1 Planctomycetota bacterium | reverse complement strand
CCAACCCCTTCGGAGTCCGCCAGCTCCTCGGCGGCGTCTGGGAGTGGACGGACACGGTCTTCAGGCCCTACCCCGGCTTCACGCCCGACATGTACGCCGACTACAGCCAGCCCCTCTTCGGCGAGACGCGGGTCCTGCGCGGAGGCTCCTTCCTGACCCGCTCGCGCCTGATCCGGAGCACCTGGCGGAACTACTACGAGCCCTGGCGGCGCAATCCCTTCTGCGGCTTCCGGACCTGCGCCCTCTGATTCCCCGGCCCGCGTGCCCTCCCCGCCTGCGATCCTCCTCCTGCTGCCGCCGGGTTCGCCGCCCGACGCCGGCAACCGGGTGACCGCCGAACGCTGGGCGCGCCTTCTGCGCGAGGCCGGCGCCGAGGTCGAGATCGCCGAGACCTGGGACGGGCGGCCGCCCGACCTCGCCGTCGCCTTGCACGCGCGCAAGAGCGCGCCGGAGCTGGAGCGCCTGCGGGCCGCCTGTCCCGGGACGCCGGTGGTCGTCGCCCTGACCGGGACGGACCTCTACGGCGACCTGCCCGGGGGCGACGGCGCCGCCCTGCGCAGCCTGCAGGCGGCGGACCGAATCGTCGCCCTGCACCCGGGGGCGGAGGGCTTCCTGCCGGAGGAGCTGCGCGACCGGGTGCGCGTGGTCCTGCAGTCGGCGGAGGCGCCCGAACCCCGGCCGCTCCCCGATCCCGAGCGCTTTCCGGTCTGCGTTCTCTCCCACCTGCGGCCGGTGAAGGATCCCCTGCGGCCGGCGGAGGCCGCCCGCTACCTGCCGCCGGAAAGCCGCATCGAGATCCTCCACGCCGGCGCGCCCCTGGATCCGGAACTCGCCGAACGGGCCCGGGCCGAGACCCGCGACAACCCGCGCTACCATTGGCTGGGCCCTCTGCCGCGCGGACAGGCCCTGCGCCTCCTCGGCGCCAGCCGCGCCCTGGTCCTTCCGAGCCTGTCCGAGGGCGGGGCCAATGTCCTTTCGGAAGCCGCCGTCCGCCGCGTCCCCATCCTGGCGAGCCGCATCCCCTCCTCGCTGGCGCTCCTCGGCGAGGACCACCCCGGCTGGTTCGAGTCGGGCGACACCCTGGGCCTGGCCGCCCTCCTCCGCCGCCTGGAGGAGGACCCCTTCCTGGAAGACGCCCTGCAGCGCTCCAGCGAGGGCCTCGCCCGCCGCGTCCGCCCCGCGGCCGAACGCCGTGCCTGGGAGGGGCTCCTGGGGGAGCTGCTCCCCGATCGCCGTCCCTGACCCGTGAAGGCCTCGATCCTCAACCGCAAGATCCACCGCTGGGGCGCCATCCTGACCGCCCCGGTGCTCCTCGTGGTGATCGCCACGGGACTGCTCCTGCAGCTGAAGAAGGAGTCGGCGTGGATCCAGCCGCCGACCGCCCGGGGCCAGGGCGGGCCGCCGGCCGTTGCCTTCCACGACATCCTGGCGGCGGCGGCGAGTGTCGAGCACGCCGGCATCCGGTCCTGGGAGGACGTGGACCGCCTGGACGTGCGCCCGGACAAGGGCGTCGTCAAGGTGCGCGGCCACAGCCGCTGGGAGGTCCAGGTGGACACCGCCACCGGCGAGGTCCTGCAGACCATGTACCGCCGCAGCGACCTCATCGAGTCCCTCCACGACGGCTCCTGGTTCGCGGGCGACGCGACGAAGCTCTACCTCTTCCTGCCCGCGGCCGTGGCCTTCCTCGGCCTCTGGGGCACCGGCCTCTACCTCTGGCTCCTGCCCCACCTCACCCGCCGCCGGAAGCGCCGGCGGCCAGGCCAGGGGTCAGCAGGAGTCTGAGCCCTCCGCGGCGGCAAGAAGATGCGCCG
>JALUUN010000438.1 GCA_027021325.1 Planctomycetota bacterium | reverse complement strand
TGGCCGAAGGGATCGGCCAAGCGACCGGCAAGGTGGTGCACTGCCCTCTCTACGACGCGGAGGGCCGGCGCGTGCGCTCGGAGGAGGAAGGCGAGCCCCCACGACGGCTCCTGGTCCAGGGCACCCGCCAGGCAGCGGAGTCCCGGGAGAATCTGCCCATCGTCGCGGGCGACCTGCTGAGCGACTATGCGGACATCACGGTGGCCTTCACGGGCTGGGACTCGACCACCGGAGAGTTGGCGGACAGGATCGGGCGGGTCATCGCCGCGTGGCGACGCGGACCTGTCCCCGGAGCCCTGGGAAGGATGCTCCTGGCGGCACGGGTGGACCCGGGATCTGCCGGACGACGCCCGCATCTCCCCCACCTCCCCGCGGGCCGGAACCGGCGGGACGGCCTGGCTGGTCATCGCGGCTAGACTCGGGCGCGATGCGCCTGCGCCGCCCGTTCTGGATCCTCCTGGCCGTGCTTCTCCTCGCGGCCGGGGGCTTCGCCCTGCACCTGCGCTCGCAGATGCACGCCGGGCAGCCCTGGCGCGAAGGCTCCTGGACCCTGCCCGGCCTCGAGGCCCCCGTCGAGGTGCGCTTCGACCCCCGCGGAATCCCCCATGTACGGGCGGCCACGGGCCGGGATCTGGCCCGGGCCCTGGGCTGGCTCCACGCCAACGACCGGCTGGAGCAGATGGAGCTCACCCGCCGGGCCGTCGCCGGACGCCTGGCAGAGGCCGTCGGCGAGGCCGGCGTCGCCCTGGACCGCCTCATGCGCACCCTCCGGCTGCGGGAGACGGCGGAGGCCCACTGGACGGTGGCCTCGGAGGAGAGCCGCGAATGGCTCGAAGCCTACGCCGCCGGGGTGAACGCGTGGGTCCGGCAGCGCGAGGAGGACCTGCCGCCTCTCTTCCAACTCCTGGACCTGGAGTGGGAGCCGTGGACGCCCGCCGACAGCCTGTCCGTGCCCGTGGCCATGGCGGCCAACCTCTCCTTCGCCTTCGGCCGGCCGGAGGAGAACCACCTGAACCTGGCCCTGCAGATGGGCGACGAAGCCCTGGCCGATCTCCTGGGCCGGCCGGGCCTCGCCCACGACCCGGAGGTCCTGGCCCTGGCGCGCGCCGCCCGGGAGGCGGAGCCCGCGTCCGACCCCCTGCCGCGGCCCGAGGCGGGCGAGGCCGGCGGCTCCAACAACTGGGTCCTGGCCGGACGGCGCAGCGAGAGCGGTGCCGCCCTGGTCGCCAACGATCCGCACCTGGGCCTGCGCCTGCCCGGCGTCTGGTACCAGGCGGTCCTGCACTGCCCGGACTACGAGGCCGCCGGCTTCACCCTGCCCGGCGTCCCCGGCGTCGTGATCGGCCAGAGTCCCTGGCTGGCCTGGGGCTTCACGAACGCCATGCTCGACGACCACGATCTCTTCGCCGAGGAGCTCGCCCCCGACGGCCGGAGCGTCCGCCGCGGCGGGGAATGGGTCCCCCTGGAGATCGACGAGACCGTGATCCGGGTCCGCGGCGGCGAGGACCGGGTGCTGGTGCGCAAGGTCTCCGACCGCGGCCCGGTCCTGGAGGCGGAGCCGGAATGGGGGCTGCCGGCGCGGAGCCTCCGCTGGACCGGGCATGAACCCACGGACATGCTCCGCTCCATCGCCGGCCTGGCCCGGGCGCGGACCCTCGACGAGGTCCTCCAGACCCTGGACGGCTTCCTCTGTCCGGCCCAGAACCTGGTCGTCGGCCACCGTGACGGCGGCATCCTCTACACAATCCTGGGACGGGCTCCGCGCCGCGGCCGGGGCGATGGAAGCCTCATGCTCCCGGCCGGGGAGCCGGAGACGGA
>JALUUN010000437.1 GCA_027021325.1 Planctomycetota bacterium | reverse complement strand
CAGCGGTCGAACCAGCGGCACTCCCAGCCGCCGCCGGCCCGGCGCCAGCCCAGCGGCGCGGCGGCCCCGGCCTCGCGCCGCCAGGCCAGGCCCTCCGGATCCCAGAGGTCGTCGCGTTCGTAGCCGCCTGCCTCCACGAACTCCGCGAACTCCCCGCGCGTCACCACCCGCTTCGCCATCTCGAAGGGCGCGACCTCGACCTCGTGGGCCCACTTCTCGTTGTCGAAGACGAAGCCCTGCCCCGGTTCGGCACCGAGGCGGAAGACCCCGCCCGGGATCGCGGCGTCGCCCTCGGCGCCCTCTCCTCCCGTCGCGGCCGCGGACTCCTCGAGGTCCGGCGGCGGCGGCGCGCCGAGGAGCTGCCGGTCCATGGTCAGGGCCTCGGCGTGCATGTCGGCATGGAAGAGGCCGTAGCGCACCAGGTAGAGGACGCGCTCGTCCTCCGTCTCCTCCAGGATCTCGCCCACCGCCTCCTCGACGCGCTGGAGGTAGGCGAGCGTCCCCTCCAGGTCCGGCAGCGGCAGGCTCCAGCGCGCCTCGTGGGGGATGTCGATGGAGTCCCAGAGCTCCCGGGCCCGCGGGTGCAGCGGCGGGCGCTGGAGATGCTCCCGCCAGAGGAAGCGCTCGAAGAACCAGCCGGTATGCCCGAGGATCCAGAGCGGCGGGTTGACCTCGGGGTGGAAGGGGCCGAGGAGCCACTCCGCGGGCAGGGAGACGACCTGCCGGCGGACCGAGTCCAGGGCGTCGGCGAGCGCCGGGGCGAGTTCCGCGCCGGCCCGGGCCTCCATCAGCGCTCCGCGGTCGGGACCAGGGCCCGGGCCGGCGGCGAGGCCCGCTCGACCAGGAGGACGCCGTGGATCTCCTGGCCGGGCCGAAGCCGCAGGAAGCCGCCGGGGCTGAGGGGGTCGCGCACGCGGAGCGGCGGGCGGTCGCCGGCGTCGCTCAGGTCCGCGGCCACGGCCTCGGCCCCGAGCCGGTGCAGCACCGCCTCGAGGCTGTCCCGCGGAGCGGCGCGCAGTTTCTCCTCCCGGCCGTCGAGACCCGTCCAGGCGGTGAAGAGGAGGGTCCGGCCGCGGCCCGCCGCGGTGTCCACGGCCTTCCGCGGCGGCCCCCAGAGAAGGACCTGCCCGCCGGATCGGGCGAGTTCACGCTCCAGGGCGGCCTGGATCAGGTCCTCGTCACCGAGGAGACGGACGATGCGCAGCCCCGGCGCCGCCCGGGGAACGGACGCGGGCGGGATCTCCCGCAGGACCAGGAGCACCGTCTCCTCGCCGGAAGCGGCGGCAGAGTCCCGTGCGAACTCCTGGACGCTGCCGGCGGCGAGGAGGCTGCCGAGGGTGGCGTCGGCGAAGACCAGGAAGCGTTCCTGCAGAAGGCCGTCGAGAGGCCCGGCCTCGTGGAAGTCCCAGGGGCGGGCGTGCTCGAGCACCCACTCCGGCGGCTCCTGGGGCGGCGGCGCGGCGATCCGCGTCACCCGGTAGCCCTTCTTGCGTAGGAGTTCGACGACGCCCGCCGGGCCGGGCATGTGGCCGGCGCCGAAGGCGAAGAAGAAGCCGCGCTCGGGGTGCTCTTCCATGAGGGCGGCGGCCCGGTCCGCCATGCGGACGTTGCGTTTGTCCAGGAGTTCGATGCGCAGCCTGCGCGCCGTCGGCGTCTCCTCCTCGGGGTCGCCGAAGAAGACGCGCATGGCCTCTTCCTCGTCGCCGGACAGATAGACCTGGATCATGTGCTCCATGCCCGACTCGGGGGCGGCGCCGCCTTCCAGGCGCTCCAGGGTCTTGCGCAGCATCTCGGCCTGCTCCTCGAAGCTCAGGCTGTCG
>JALUUN010000436.1 GCA_027021325.1 Planctomycetota bacterium | reverse complement strand
TCAAGATGGTGGAGCCCCTGCCGATGCCGGGGCCAAAGGAGCGGGCCGAGGCCCTGCGGCGGGCGCGTTTCAACCTCTTCGGCGTGCCCGCCGGAGCGGTCATGATCGATCTGATGACCGACTCCGGCACCGGCGCCATGAGCCAGGAGCAGTGGGCCGGCATGATGCGCGGGGACGAGTCCTATGCGGGCGCGCGCTCCTACTTCCGTTTCCGCGATACGGTCCGCGCCCTGACCGGCAAGCGTCACGTGATCCCGACCCACCAGGGGCGGGCCGCGGAACGCATCCTCTTCTCGATCCTCGGCGGCCCCGGGCGCGTGGTCCCGGCGAACACCCACTTCGACACCACGCGGGCCAACGTGGAGGCGAGCGGCGCCCGGGCCCTGGACCTGCTTCCGCCCGCGGCCCTGGACCCGGCGGCGGAGCTGCCCTTCAAGGGCGATCTCGATCTGGAGGCCCTGGAGGAACTGCTGGAGCGGGAAGCCGGGCAGGTGCCCCTGGTGGTGATGACCGTCACCAACAACTCCGCCGGCGGGCAGCCCGTCTCCCTGGCGAACCTGCGCGGCGTCCGCTCCCTCTGCGACCGCCACGGCGTGCCCCTCTTCCTCGACGCCTCGCGCTTCGCGGAGAACGCCTGGTTCATCCGCGAGCGCGAACCGGGCCAGGAGGGGAGGACGCCGCGGGCCATCGCCGAGGAGATGTTCCGCCTCGCCGACGGCGCCTGGATGTCGGCCAAGAAGGACGCCTTCGGCAACATCGGCGGCTTCCTGGCCCTGGACGACGAGGCCCTCGCCGAGCGCGCGCGCCATCTCCTGATCCTGACCGAAGGCTTCCCGACCTACGGCGGCCTCGCCGGGCGCGATCTGGAGGCCCTGGCGACGGGCCTCGAGGAGGTCCTGGAGGAGAACTACCTGCGCTACCGCGTCGCCTCGACGGCCTGGGTCTGGAGGCGCCTGGACGAGGCCGGGGTGCCGCTGCTCGGGCCACCGGGCGGCCACGCCGTCTACCTGGACGCCCGGCGCTTCCTGCCCGAGGTGGAGCCCGGGGAGTTTCCCGGCCAGGCCATCGCCCTGGCCCTGTACCGGGCGGCGGGGATCCGGAGCTGCGAGATCGGGACCGTCATGTTCGGGCGCACCCGGGAGGACGGAAGCCAGGAGCCTGCGGCCCAGGACCTGGTGCGCCTGGCGATCCCGCGGCGCGTCTACACGGAGTCCCACATGGAGTACGTCGTCGAGGCCGTGCGCTATGTCTTCGAGCACCGCGGGCGCCTGGGGGGGCTGCGCCTGGTCGAGGAGCCGCCGCGCCTGCGCCACTTCACCTGTGCCTTCGAGCCCCTCGGCTGGGATCCCGCCGCCGACCCGGGCGACCCCCGCGCGGTCTTCTCTCCGGAGGCACGGCCGGACTAGACTCGCCAGTCCGATCCGGTACCGACGCCTTCCTTCAGGCCCCGGCTGCGGGTCCTATCCAGCGCCGGCTCCGGCCGTTGTCTGCACCCGGGGCGCTGCGGCGCGACCCTGCCCTCTTCCCGATCCGCCGATGACCGCTCCGCAGTCCCGCCCCCTGCGCCTTCTCTTCGTCTGCGTCGAGAACGCCAACCGCAGCCAGATGGCCGAGGCCTTCGCGCGCATGCTCGGCGGCGAGGCCGTCGAGGCCTGGAGCGCCGGCAGCCGTCCCTCCAGGAGCGTGAATCCGAAGGCCGTCGCCGCCATGGCCGAGCTCGGCTACGACCTCTCGGCCCACTGCCCGACCTCGGTCCAGGATCTGCCGCCCGGGGAGTTCGATGTCCTCGTCACCCTGGGCTGCGGCGAGGCCTGCCCGGCGGTGC
>JALUUN010000435.1 GCA_027021325.1 Planctomycetota bacterium | reverse complement strand
GGCCCTGCGCTACTTCAACGTGTACGGCCCGCGCCAGGATCCGGGCTCGCCCTACAGCGGCGTCATCAGCATCTTCTTCGACCGCGCCCTGGCCGGAGAGCCTCCGGTCCTCTACGGCGACGGCGGCCAGACCCGGGACTTCGTCTTCGTCGAGGACGTGGTCCGCGCCAATCTCCTGGCGGCCGGGGCCGAACCGGGCCCCTCGGGCTTCGCCGCGGTCAATGTCGGCACCGGCCGGGCGGTGAGCATCCGCGAGCTCTGGGACGCGGTCTGCGCCGCCCTCGGCGTCCCGGCGCCGGAGCCCGAGCGGCGGCCCGAGCGCCCGGGCGATGTCCGCCATTCCCGGGCCGCGGTGGAGGCCGCGCGCCGCCTGCTCGGCTTCGCGGCGCAGGTGCCTCTCGAGGAAGGGTTGCGGCGCACCGCCGCCTTCCTCAGAGGTCCGGGTCGTCGAAGCTGAGGTGCCCGCGGTAGGACTCCTCGTCGCGGAGGATCCAGACGTTCTCGCCCTGGCGGCGGAAGTCCGGTCCCCGGATCAAGGCGACGAGTTCGCCGACCGTGCGCACCGGAACCCAGGGATCGCTCCGGTCGCCCCGGTCCAGGGCCACGGCCAGGATCAGGTCGCCGGGGCGCAGCCCGAGTTCGGCAGCGCCGGTCCCCTCGAAGACGCGGGTCACGCGCAGGACCTGGAGGCGGCGGCGGGCGAAACCGCGCCCGTAGTAGAGGGTCTCGGGCACCGCCTCGAAGCCAAGCAGGCCGTAGGTGTCCCGCGCCTCCGCCGGCAGGAGCTCGAGACGCAGCTCCAGCCGGTGACCATCGCGCTCGACGCGCAGCGCCACCTGGTCCCCGGCCTGATGCGGCAGGAGCTGCGTGGCGTAGGCGGTCTCCGAGTCCACGGGCACGCCGTCCACCGCCAGGATCCGGTCGCCGACGCGCAGGCCGGCACGGGCCGCCGGGCCCCGCGGGTGCAGGCTGCGGACGACCAGGCCCTGGCCGCCGCCCTCGACGCGCATCCCGGCCCAGAAGCGGCCGCTGCGGTCGGCGTCGAGGAGGCGGTCGTCGAGGATCTCGCGCACCCGGTTGACCGGGATGGCGTAGCCGATGCCGTCGGCGCCGAGGAGGGTGGCGTTGTTGATGCCGATGACCTCGCCGTAGACGTTCAGGAGCGGGCCGCCGGAGTTGCCGGGGTTGATGGCGGCGTCGGTCTGGAGCAGGCCGGCGAAGGTCCTGGGCCGGCCGTCGGGGCCGGGCAGGGTGACGTCGCGGTGCACCGCCGACAGGATCCCCGAGGTCACCGAGTGGCTGTTGCCGAAAGGCGTGCCGATGGCCACCACCCGCTCGCCCGGCAGGAGATCGCCGCTGTCGCCGAGGGGCACCGCCTGGAAGCGGCGGCCGGCCGGGGCCTCGATCTTGAGGAGGGCCAGGTCCCACTCGCGGTCCAGGTTGAGGATACGGGTCGGCAGGGTCTCGCCGCCGAACTCCTCGGGGAAGGAGACGCGGCACAGGACCGAGTCGGGATCGATGCCCTCCTCGAGGGGAACGGCGACGTGGGCGTTGGTGATGACAAGCCCGGCCGGGTCGATGACCACCCCGGTGCCCTGACCGACGCTCTTGCGCCCGGCGCGGATGCGGCGTCCGCGGAACAGGTCCCAGGTCCAGAGATCGGCCTCGACGTCGATGCTGACGACTCCCGGCGCGGCCGAGCGGTAGACCCGCGCCTCCATGCTGAGGCGTTCGCCGTAGCGGGCGGCGAGGTCCGTCTCGTCGGGGAGCTGGGCCAGGGCCGCCGGCGCGAGGGACAGGGCGAGGAACGAAAGCATGTCCCGGATCCTACGTCCCGGAATGGCACGCCGCGGGCTCCTTCCGGAGGGGCGGCGGCGTTCAGCGGCGCAGGACCCCGGCCACGAGGTTCGAGCCCAGGAGGGTGCCGCCGGCGTCTTCGGCCACCGCCTGCAGGAAGACCGGCCGTCCGGCCTCGAGGCCGGCGGGGAGATCCAGGGAGGTCTGGAGGAGTCCGGCGGCATCGGTGCTGCCGAGGACCAGCACCCGCTCCGGGGCGGGAAGGATGCGCAGGCCGCCCTGCTCGGCGCCGCGCAGCTCGTCGGCGGCGACCAGGCGGATCTCGGTGGCGGGCGGCCCCTGGACCTCCAGGAGCAGGGAAGCCCCCGGTCGCGGCTCGCCGTCCACGCTCAGGACGAGACCGGCGCCCGCTCGAAGATCGAGGAAGCGCGGCGGGTCGGAGGGGCTGATGCGCAGGGCCAGGAAGACCCGGGACGGGTCCACGGTGGCGGTGGTGGCGGCGGCCCCGCTCTGCGGAGCGGCGTCGCGGTACAGGAGACCGCCCGTCACGCTCAGGACGCCGTGGTCCACGGGGCCGGCGATGGGGGTCTCGCGGTAGCTCTGGACGTGGGCGACGAAGCGGTACACCCGGTCCGGTTCGAGGTCCAGGTCCACGCGCCAGTGGCCGCGGCGGTTGCGTTCGTCGAGTTCCTGCCAGAAGGCTCCGGCCAGGACCGGAGCACCCGGTACCGTCACGTCCCAGGCCAGGATGTTCGCCCGCCGCCCGCGGCCCAGGCCGAAGGGCTTGCCGGGGCGGCCGTCCAGGATCAGCTCCTTCACGTGCAGGACCTCCGCGGCGCCGTGGGTATCCACCTCGATGCCGACGAAGACGCCCTCACTGGAGGCCTGCACCGGATCGGGCAGGCCGGTGTCGTGGGTGATGCCGATCAGACCGCCGGTGGTCGTCAGAAGCACGGGATCGGGGGCCGGCGAGGGCACCAAGGGGATGCCGTTGAAGTCCACGCGCCCGCTGCGGAAGACCGTGACCTCGCGCGGATCCTCGAGTTCGGCGAGGTCCAGGTTGCCGAGCGCCGGGTTCACATACTTGTCCACCCGCCAGGTTCCGCTGCCGCCGAGAACCGGGTAGTCGAGGCTGAGGTCGAAGTGGAGATCCTCCAGGGGATCCCCGGGATCGGGGTCCGGCGGCAGGGCGAAGAACACCGGGTACTCGTTCTGGTTGATGTAGCCGGAGGAACTGGCAGGGAATCCGATGCGGCGCAGGCCCCGCGGGTCGTCGCGCAGGTGGACCTCGATCAGGGTCCCGTACTCGGTCTCCAGACCCCGGTCCACGCTCGCCGAGTCTCGTACCGGGCGCACGCGCAGGCCGCGCTTGCGCCGCGGGTCCGTGTCCGGTCCGTAGGTCGTGTTCTCGTACAGGTAGGAGCCGAAGATGCCGTTGCCGAGGGCGAGGTCGGGATCGCCATCCAGGTCCCAGTCGCCCCAGGCCGGCGCGGCGGCGCGCTTGTCGTCGGGGGGGATGGTGTCCGAGGCCAGGACGAACCGACGCAGCCCTTCCTCGACCCGGAGGTTGCGGCGGAAGGTGTCCAGGGCCATGAAGTCCAGGTCGCCGTCCAGGTCCCAGTCGGCGGCGGAGAGGCCGTAACCCGCGCCGGTCTTGTAGTCCTCGACGATCGAGGTGTCGGTCTCGAACCAGGTGCCGTCCCCCCAGGACTCCCAGATGCGGATGCCCTTGCCCTCGGCGTAGGAGATCAGAAGGTCGAGGTCGCCGTCCAGGTCGTAGTCCGTGAACAGGACCCCCTCGTCGACGATGTTGCGGTTGCGGATGCCGGAAACCGAGGCCTTGACGTACTGGAAGAGCGGCGCGTCCAGGGAGGAGAGGTTCTGGTAGAGGTGGCCGTTCGAGTACAGGTCGAGGTCGCCGTCCCGGTCGGCGTCGACGAACTGGGCGCCCTCGGGCCGTGCGGCGCCGGCCGGCACCAGGAGCCCGGCCTGGGCCGCCATCTCGGTGAAGTGCCACATCCCCCCGGGGCCGGTAGGGCCGAGGTTGTGGAAGAACTGATTGTCGATCCCGTTCATCTTGTTCGGCGGATAGACGGGCAGGAACAGGTCCAGGTCCCCGTCTCCGTCCACGTCGGCCCAGCAGGCGGTCTCCGAATCCGCCTGGCAGGCGTTGAAGTCCACCACGTTGGGATCCACGGCGACGTCCTCGAAGAGGCCGCCTCCGAGGTTGTGCAAGAGGTGCATGCAGGTGTCGCCGGCGCTGTTGCGCGGCTCGGTGACGATGTCGGGCAGGCCGTCCTGGTCGTAGTCGCCGAAGCTCGAGCCGTAGCGGAAGCCGTCCGGGATCAGGCCGGCGAGATCGGCGGCCAGCTCCCAGTTCCGCCCCTCCAGGTTGCGCCAGAGCAACCGGCCGTCGGCGCAGAAGATGTCGTGCCAGCCGTCGGCGTCGTAGTCGCCGAAGGAGATGCCCGTGGCCTCTCCGAAGTCGAGGCCGTTGGGCCAGTCGGGGTGGGTCCACTTCTGGAGCGGAACCTCGCCCTGGGCGGTGAGGGCCGGAGTCAGGACCGTGAGAAGGGCAGCGGCCCGGAGAAGGGAGCACAGCATGGCTCCAGGCTAACAGGGGGCCGCGGGGCTCTCCTCCGCGCCCGGACCGGACACGAGGATCCTTCGCCGCCGCCCGGACCTGCGCCGTTCCGCGGGTGCCGAGGCGGGTCTCCGCTCCTCCCGTATCCTCGGAGCCCTCCGGCGCCTTCGAAGGACGGCGCCGGCTGCCCGATGAAGGACGTCCTCGTCGTCGGCGCCGGCCCGAACGGGCTGGTCGCGGCCCTGGAGCTGGCGCGTTCCGGCCTCGAGGTCGAGGTCCTGGAGGCCGCGCCCGCGCCCGGCGGCGGCCTCGCCTCCGGGGAGTTCGTGCGCCCGGGCTTCGTCCACGACCGCTGCGCCAGCGTGATGCCGCTCGCGGTCCTCTCCCCGGCCTTCGCCCGCCTGGAGGCGGGTCTCCGCCGGCAGGGCTTCGCCTGGGCAGCGGCGCCCCGGGCCGCCGCCCACCTCGGCACCGGGCCGCCGGTCTTCCTGGACCGTTCCCTGGAGGCGACCGCGGCGGCCCTGGCCGGAGACGCCGGCCGGTGGCGGCGGCTCTTCGAGCCCCTGGTGCACGCCGGTCCGGCCCTCTTCGAGGACCTCCTGGGCCCTCTGCCCTTGCGCCCGCGCCGCCCCCTGGGCTGCGCCTGGATGGCCTGGAAGGGACTTCGCTCCTTCCACGGGCTCGCCCGTTCCTTCCGCGGCCGGCCGGCCCGGGAGCTCCTGGCCGGCCTCGCCGCCCATGCCTTCCTGCCCCTGGAGCGCGCCCCCTCGGCTTCCTTCGCCCTGGTCCTGGGCCTCAGCGCCCATCTCCGCGACTGGCCCTTCGCCCGCGGCGGCAGCGGCCGCCTGGCCCGGGCCCTGGCCGCCCTCCTGGAGGAACGGGACGTCACGATCCGCTGCGGCGTCCGCCTCCGACGCCCCTCCGAGCTGCCGCCGGCCCGGGCGGTCGTCTTCGACCTCACGGCCTGGAACTTCGCCCGCTTCGCCGAGGGAGCCCTGCCGGAGGCCTGGCTCCGGCGCCTGCGTGCCCTGCCGCCGGGCCCCGGCGTCTTCCAGGTCCACTGGGCCCTGGACGGTCCCGTGCCCTGGCGCGACCCGCGGGTGGGGGAGGCCTCCACCGTCCACTTCGGAACCCTGGAGGAGATCGCCGCCGCCGAGGCGGCGTGCTGGCGCGGGCGCATGCCCGAGCGGCCCTTCCTCCTCCTCACCCAGCCGACGGCGGCCGACCCGGGCCGGGCACCCGCGGGCGGCGCTGCGGTCTCGGCCTACGCCCACGTCCCCCTGGGCTGGGCGGGGGACGCCACCGCGCTCCTGGAGGCGCGCATCGAAGAGCAGGCCCCGGGCTTCCGCGAGCGCATCCTGGCGCGGCGCCCGGCCGGTCCCCGGGATCTGGAGGCACGCAACCCGAACCTCCGCGGCGGTTCCCTGACCGGCGGCGCTCCCTTCCTGCGCCACCTCTTCGCACGGCCGGTCTCCTGGCGCCGGCCCTGGGACACGCCGCGGCCCGACTGGTTCCTCGCCTCGGCCTCGACGCCGCCCGGCGGAGGCATCCACGGCATGGCCGGCTGGCACGCCGCCCGGCGCGTGCGCGCCTTCCTCGGCCTGCGCGCCTGACGGCACGCCCGTCCCCGGATCCCCGGTTACGCCCCTTTCGCGGCAGGGCTCGCCGATTCTCCGGGAGGAGCCGGCCCACGCTCCGCCGGAACCGTCCTAGCCTCGCCGGGGCTCCGGGAGACGGAGTCCTCTTCCATGGACACGAGGCACCTGCGGGAGGGAATGCAGCACAAGGAGGAGACGGCCTTCGTACCCGCCGCCGGCAGCGGGGAGGAGGAGGCCTGGCGCCAGACACGGCAGGTCTTCCGCTCCTTCCAGAGCGCGCCCGCCGCCCG
>JALUUN010000434.1 GCA_027021325.1 Planctomycetota bacterium | reverse complement strand
CCTCTACGATCATCTCTTCCCCTGGGTGGAGCGGGGCGTGACCGCGGCCGTGGCGCGCCACTTCCTTCTCCTGCCGCGGGAGATCACCGTGGCCCGCGTCCTGGCGCGGGCCGTCCGCCGCCGGGAGCTGCCCGCCCATCCGAGCGTCTTCCTCCTCTGGGTCGAGGCCGAGGTCCTGGCCGGCGTGAGCGAGGAGAGCGGCGCGCCGGGCACTGCCGTTTCCTGCGCCGAGGGCGACCCGAGTCCGCGCCTGCGTGCCTGGTTCCACGGCCTCCCGGCCCGCGACCGGGCCCTGGCCTGGATGCTCCTCGTGGAAGGGCGTCAGCCCGCCGCCGCGGCGGCTCTCCTGGGCCTGCCGCCGCTTCGGCTCCAGCGCCGTCTCCAGGAGATCGAGGAACGCATGCGCGAGGCCGGGCTGGACCCGCTCTTTCGGCGCTCCGCCCTGTCCGGGGCCCCGCCGTCCGAGAACGCGGAGGAGCAGCCGTGAGCGCGACCCTTCCCCTCCTCTTCCGCCAGGCCTGGGCCGAGCAGCTGCGGCGGCAGTTCGCCGGGCTGCTGGTGCGGGCGAGCCTCCTCGAGGCCCTGCGCGCCTTCCAGAACCCCCTCTACGCGCCGCCTGCTGCCGAGCTTCCGGGCTCCACCCTGGAGACGCGCCGGGCAGTGCGGCGGCTGGCCCGGGAGTGGCGGGAGCTGCGCGGGCTCCTGACCTGGCTCGCCGAGGAGGAGGGGCTGGAGCTTCGGCCCGGCGCCGGGCCGGCGGCGATCCGGAGCTGGTCCGATCCCCTGGCCTTGTCGCGGGGGGCCGTCGCCCTGGATCCCGGGGGCCTGGGGCCGCGCCTCGCCCTGGCCGGGCAGCTCCTGGCCCTGGGCCGGGGCGAGGAGGCCCTGGCCTGGCTGCTGCGCGAGCCTGCCGTCCCGGCGGCGGGCGAACTGCCGGCGCGCTGGCACCGGAACCGGGCCGAGGCCTTCCGTCTCGCCGGGGAGGGCGAGCGCGCCGTCCAGGAGAGCCGGCGCGCCGCCCTGGCGCACCCGGCCGATCCCGAAGGCCTCCTGGACCACCTCTGCATCGCCCTCACTGCCGGGGTCCGGGAATCCTGGCGCGCGGCCCTGGACCTGGCTCTGGAGCGCCTCGGCCCCTGTCCCGAGGACCTCGCCCGGCGCCTGCGGCGGCGCCTGGCCCTGCCGGGATCGCCGGTGGCGGCGGCCCTGGCCCGGGAGCGGGAGCCCGCGCGGCTCCTGCGCCAGCGCGTCCCCCTGGCCTTCGTCTCCCGCGGGACGCCCGCCGGCGGCCTCCCCGAGGCCCCGGCCCTTGCACCGCAACCCCGTAACCACCGACTACGATGATGCGCAAGCTCCTGACCCCCGGGCGCGTGGCCCTGGCCGCGCTGCTCCTCTTCCTGATTCCCGCCGTGTCCGCCCCCCTGGCCGCGCGCCCCCCGGCCCCGGCGCCGGAACTCGCCGCCCCCGCGCCGGGCATCGGTCCGGTGGTGGGCAACGCCTCGCGCGTCGGCGCGAGGATCTGAGCCCCCGGCCGAGGCGAGGTCCGCCCATGCAGACGAGGCCCCTTCCCTGGATCCTCCTCGGCATCCTCCTGCTCCTTCTCCTCGCCCTCGGCGGCCTCCTTCCGGTTCCGGGAGGATCCGCGGAGGGCGGGGAGGGGAGGGCTGCCTCCGGGGCGGCCGGGGATGCGCCGCCGGCCGGGAAGGCCGCCGGCCCCGCCGGCCCGAGTCTTCTGCCCGCGCCTTCCGAGGCCGCCGCCGGCCGGCGCGAGGCCCGGATCGAGGCCCGCCTGCGGGTCCGCTTCTGCGGCCCGATTGCGCCCGAGGAGGGCCGTCTCTATCTCATCCCCCTCGGGCCGGACTTCCTCGCGGCCCTGGAGAGCCGCCTCGACTTCACCGGCTTCACCGTCCTCGAGGAGTCCGGCGGCCGGGTCCTCGAGGTGGAGGGCCCGGTCCTCGAAGAGCCCTTGGACCTGGATCCCGAGACCGGCGAGCTCTTCCTCTGGGCGGCGGTCCCCGGCGCCTTCGCCGTCTCCGCCTTCGTGCCCGTCGAACGCGGCCGCGCCGAGGCGGTCCTGGAGCTGCGGCCGGCGCCGCCGCTGACCGTCCGGGTGACCGACGCCGCGGACCGTCCCCTGGCCGGCCTCGGGGTCTACGGCACCTCCGACGCCGATCCCGACTACGTGCATCGTGACGCCCGCG
>JALUUN010000433.1 GCA_027021325.1 Planctomycetota bacterium | reverse complement strand
GTGCTGGAAGGGGAGGGAACGGTCACGAGCAGCAGCCAGAGCGGGCGCCTGACGACTCGCTACACGACCGCGGACGCCTCCCTGCAGGCCTGCTTCCTGCAGATCGCGCCGACGCCGGGTACGCTTCCGGCCAGTGACGTGGATCCGCTCACCACCACGATCCAGGTGCAGTTCGACGAACCGGTGGACGTGCGGACGGTCCAGTCCATGCACTCCTTCATCCTGGCTGCGGTCGAGGATGACACCGATCCCGAGACCGGTGTCTACGTCCCCGGTTCCGAGACGGTCGGCCAGTTCATCGACCGGCTGCGCGGCTATCACAACCCGGCGGACTCGATCGCCGACAACGAGGAGTGGGGGGGGCGGATCCTCTTCGGAGACATCACGGTGGGCAACGGCAGCCGTTCCTTCACCTTGAACCCGGTGGCCGGCTGGACGGTGCCGAACAACGACGCCGACTACTCCACGCAGATCTACTGCGTGGCCCTGCGCGACGGCCTCGACGGGATCCTCGACCTGGCCGGGAATCCGGTGGCCTTTGCCGGATTCGTCGCCGGGACGCCCTCGGCCAGCGATGCCGGCGCCTTGATCTCCGTGGACGCCACCCAGGCCGAGATCCGGGACAAGTACTTCTGCCTGCGCGGTCTCGGCGCCGACGAGAACAACGACGGCCTGCCCGAATACGGCGGCCAGTACGACCCGAACGTCCTGCCCGGCCGGATCACCGGCCGGGCGCCGCAGCGCTTCTCGCGCCAGGCCGACAGCCAGAACCAGTATGTCGGCGCCCGGGTCCTGGTGACCGGGGCCGCCGCTCCCTTCGAGCCCCTGATGCCGGCGGGAGCCGTGGTCATGACCCTGCTCCGCCCGCACGACCTGGCCTTCGGCTACCTGGATCCGACCGAGTTCAACCTGGACGTGGAGGGCCTGAGCTGGACTCCCCTGGGCGGTGTGGTCCTGGACGACACCTTCGACCGCTTCTCCATCGCCCTGGCCCACGCGAACCAGCACCCGGACGAGTCCCTGACGATCACCCTCACGGGGGTGTATCCGAACAGCGGGCTTCGGACCGGCGGGGAGACCTTCGACGAGAACATCCTCGGCTTCCCCGATCACGACGAGAAGATCGTCTTCGACACCTCATACACGCTGCGGGCGGTGAACCTCTTCTCGGCCGACTCGGGGACGACCATGCTGCCGTGGCCGGACTTCGAGGACACCTACACCTGGCGCGACACCGCCATCGACCAGGAGTTCACCGGTGCCGCCGGCGGTCCGGGGGTGCCTCCCATCCCCTATGCCGCGGCCGAAGGGGTGCCGATCCTGTGGCCGCCGGAGGAGGCGCCGTCGGTGGGGTCGCCCCTCCTGATCCGCTACCGCTGCTATCCGCGGGGCGCCTTCCTGGGTACCAACACCTTCCAGTGCACCCAGATGATCCCCGCCTCGACGGCTCCGGCCTTCCGCATCTTCTCGGCGGGCGGGCGTGACGCCGGCGGCCTCTGGCACCAGGTGATCCCGGACAACGCCGCGACCGGCGGGACCGCGCCGACCGGCGGCTTCAACGTCAACACCGGGCAGCCGACGCCCAACCACGACTCCTTCGTGTACTGGACCCAGGCGGACTTCGTGGTCCGCGTGAGCCGGGTCTACACCCACTGGTTCGCCATGGGCACCTCCCTGACCGAGGGCGGCATCCTGGGCATGATCCTCGAGCCCGAGAACGCCCTGCAGGACGAGGGCACCGAGGTGCAGATCGAGATCCGCGGCTCGACGACGGTGGAGCGGAGCACCAACCCGGCCACCCAGCCCAACCCCCTGGACACGACCCTGAACGGGGTCTTCGACGACTACGGGGACTTCGTGGATCCGGGCAACGGCTCGACGGTGGGCAACCCGGGGCCCTGGACCCGCATCGAGGACGCCTCGACCCTGGAGGAGGAGGTGCCGGCCTTCGAGTACTTCCAGCTGCGCTTCACCTTCGTGTCCAATGCCGACCAGAACCTGCAGGCCTTCCTGGACGGTTTCGGCTTCGCCTGGGACTTCCCGGAGAACTGATGGCGCGAACAGGATCCCTGGAGGCCGGCGGGGGAATCGGAGGCGTGCGCCTTCGCACGGCCCGGGGCCTCCCCAGCCTCTGGACCGGCTGGCGGGGGTCGGAATGGGTTTTGCAGGAGGAACCGCACGGGGATCGGCCGCTTCCCCCCGGCCACTCCCGGCCCAGCCCTCCTCAGGGCTGCGGCCTGCCCGACCGGAGGGTCCCATGATGTTCCGCGACCGCGCGCTCTTCCGTCCCATCCTGCCCTTGGGAGCCAGCGTCCTGCTCCTGGCCTCCGCCTGCCTGGACGGGGGGTCCTCGCCCTCCAACGTGGCCGGTACCGGCCGGGCCGCCCTCCACCTCGAGATCGTCGAGTGGGGGCGCCTCGTGGACGTGCTCGATTCGAACGGGGTCCTGGTGGAGCGGGACGTGGTCGTGCGCGAGTCCCTGAGCTCCACGGATCCACGCTACAACCTGGGAACGAACCCGCTGACCCAGTCCGAGACCCTGACCATCGAGGCGCCGCTCGGAAGCAGCGACTTCGAGGCCTGGCTGGAGGAAGCCCGCGAATCCCTCGCCTCGGTCGCCTCGAAGGGCCTGGAGAGCGCCGGCCCCTTCACGCGGGTGGCCCGCAACGGCGCCATCCGCCTCCAGTTCTCGGAGTACGTGGATCCGGCGACGGTGAACCGCCAGACCATCCAGGTCCTGGTGGGAGATCCCCCGAGCCAGAGTCTGGAGGTCCGCTACGTCGTCAAGAAGGAGACCGGCCAGGACGGCAAGCCCAAGGGGGTGGTGATCCTCGACCCGACGGTCTCGGCCTTCGACCAGGCCGAACTCGGCATCCCCGAGAACGGCCTCGGCTTCCCGGCCTCGCCGGACCAGACGAGCCCGAACCTCGAGATCCGGATCCCGACGGAGGTGGACTTCCTGTTCGGGCAGAACATGGTCCTGACGAACGAGTCGGGCAACCACCAGATCGCACCGACGGCTTCCGATCCGATCGAGTTGAGCGCCGGCCTCGATCCGGTGGTGGTCCGGGCCATGCGCTCCGGCAACGAGGCCGATCCCTTCAACGGCTACATGCGCGACGAGGAACCGCCGAAGCTCATCACCGAGCAGCCGGCGACGATCTCCGAAGTCGCCTCGGTCCCCGGCAACCCCAGTCTCCGCACCCTGACCTACTTCCTGGACCGGGAGAACTGCCGCGAGATCACGCCCAAGGAGGGGGACGTCTTCGAGGTGCCGGGGGGGCTGCTCCTGGTCTCCAACGTGGTGTCCACCAGCAACCCGCTGTCCTACAAGGTGACGGCGGCTCTGCTCGAGGGGGAGCTGGCCGTCGGCAGCACCAATGTCGAGGCCTTCGTGACCACGGCCTATGACTCCGCCGACCAGGCCCTGCAGGCATGCTGGCTGGAGTTCAGTCCCAACCCCGAGTTCGCCTTCCCGGCCCGCGGCATCGATCCCTACTCCTCCGTGACCCTGCACTTCAACGAGGCCATCGACCCGGCCACGGTGCAGTCCATGGAGACCATGGTGCTGGTGACCTACGACAACACCGACTCCGACCCCAAGGCGGCCCCCTTCGATCCCGCCACCGAGACCGTCGGCGACTACATTGACCGGCAGATCGGCTACGAGTTCATCGACGTCGAAGGCGGCGGCACCGGCACGGGATCCGGGCGCATCAAGTTCGGCCCCATCACGGCCTCCGGGGACAGCCAGAGCTTCACCCTGACGCCCTCCTTCGGCTTCACCGACAGCCATTCCGAGGGCACCGACCTGCGTTTCGCCCTGGCCCTGCGCGACGGTCTGGACGGGGTCCTGGACCTCGCCGGCAACGCCGGCGACTGGAGCGGCTTCGTGGCCGGCAGTCCGGACCAGGACGAGCAGATCACCAAGGGCAACTTCAGTCCCTGGCCGACCGACCGCTATTTCGCCCTGCGCTTCAATTCGACCGACGAGAACCTGGATGGCGCACCGGAGTACGCGGGCCAGTTCACCTTCACGACCGGCACGCTGCGCGGACGCCAGCTCATCCGCTACACCCGCCAGGCCGATCCCTCGAACTTCTACATCGGCTCCCGGATCGCCTTCTCGCAAGGGATCATGACGCCTCTGACGCCGGCCGGCGCCATCCTGGAGCAGGTCTGGGGCTACCATCACCTGGGCCTGGGCTTCCAGCAGTCCGAGTACAATCTGGACATCGAAGGGATGGCCTGGGTGCCCTTCGGAGGTGTCGTCTTCGACGACATCTTCCCGCGCTTCTCGGTCGCCCTGCACCACGCCGACCGCTATCCCGACGATTACATCGACCCGACCTCCGGCTACCCGGACTGGGAGAACTCCGGCCTGCGCCGCGACGCCAAGTTCAAGAAGAACTGGCTGGGCGACGACGCGGATCCGGACATCGAGGAGCAGATCATGGTGGACGGGGAGTACCAGCTCAACGCCATCAACCTGTTCACCGCCCTGAGCGGAACGACCATGTACCCCTTCGGGGACTTCACGGGAAGCTACACCTGGCGCGACACCGGCTTCCCCCAGGACATCACCGGCGGCAAGAACGGCAACGGGATTCCCATCGATCAGGTGAGCCTCGGCAACAAGATCTGGGATGACGGCGAGTGGCCGTCCATCGCTGCCCCGCTCCTGACGACCTTCCGCTGCTATCCGCGAGGAGCCTTCTTCGGGAGCAACGGCTTCCAGGTCCAGATCATGGTCGGTTCCTCGGCGCTTCCGGCTTTCCGGGTCTTCTCGGCCGGCGGCCGCGACGCCGGCGGGACCTGGCACTTCGTGGTCCCGGACGATCCCAACAACAACGGCACCAAGCCCTCTGGCGGGTACAACACGGTGACCGGAGAGACGACGAAGGCCTACGGGCCCGAGCTCTACTGGGGGGAGTGCGAGTTCGTGATCAAGGTCAGCCGGGTCTTCACGCACTGGTTCGAGTTCGGCGGCACCCTGGACCAGATCTCGCCCTTCACCATGGAGCCGGCCGCCCAGCAGCAGCCCGAGGGGACCGAGATCCGGATCGAGTTCCGGGGGACCACTCTCATCGACCAGTCGGACTGTGACCGCGACGGCGACGGCTTCCTGGCCGAGTTCACGCCCCTCACCAGCGCCTCGGTCTTCGACGCCTACGGCGACTTCCACACCTACGACCCTGCTCCGGAGCTGAACGTCACCGAGTTTGCCTGCGGCGACGTTACGCTGCCCGGGGACTGGACCACGGACCCGAACGACCTGGTGACCCAGGGCGCTCAGTACTTCCAGCTCCGGTTCACCTTCATCGCGAACACCGAACAGGACTTCGAGCCCTGGCTCGACGCCCTGGGCTTCGCCTGGAACGTGACCGACACGCCTTGACCTCCATGCGCATCGATCCCCGCACTCCCCGCATGGGAGCGGCCCTCGGGCTGCTCCTGGCTGCGTTCACCGTGGCCTGCTCCGGCGGCAGCTCCGTCGCCGCCGGCGGCACCCAGGCGGTGGGCCAGTTCCAGGCCCTGAACGTCAACGTCTCCGACGGCGACGTCTGGGAGATCAACCGGCCGATCCTCATCCAGTTCAACAACCCGGTGGATCCGTCTTCGATCTCCTTCTCCAGCATCATCATCCGGCCGGTGAGCCCGGAGGTGCAGGGGAACCCGGTCACGGGGACCTTCGAGATCCTCGCCGGCTCCCAGGGCAAGACCGTGGTCTTTACACCGGCTTGCCCGACGAACGAGGCCAACGACAACGGTGCCTTCGTGCCCGGCGGCTGGACCTACGAACTGGTCCTGCCCACCGAGGGCACCTTTGGCTCTTCGGTGCTCCGGGACACGAGCGGCACCCAGTTGAGCGTCGGGCTGGTGCGCACCTTCGTCACGCCCACGCCGCCGGCCGAGCAGCTCTTCATCGACACCGTGATCGGAGCGCCGCAGGTGGTGGACGTGAGCTTCCCCACCGGCCTGAACCTGTTCTCGCAGCCGGATCCGGTGGTGGCGGTACGCTTCAACCAGGCCATCGACTCGAGTCCGGACAACCTGAGCACGGACAACATCAAGCTCCTCTACGCCAACGCCCCGCTGGGCGAAGCCGGGGACAGCTCCTACCTCGACACGAACCGCGTGCCGGGCGAGCTCCTGCTGGCGGCGAACTGCGACACCGACGGAGCGCTGGTGTACTTCCTGATCACCGGGATCCTGCCGCCGAACCGGAACCTCAAGCTGGTGGTCGAGAGCACCTTCCAGGATCTGGGCGGCGAGACCAATACCTTCGACCAGGAGGTGGTCGGCACGACGCCGAGCCTTGCGGACTATTACGGCGACCCCGGGGTGGATGACGAGGACGTCGTCTACGACGAATTCCTGGACAGCTACAACACGGCCGACTTCATCGATCCCGACGCCGAGCTGCCGCTGCCGCCGGCCACGGTCAACGTCGGTGCCGGCGCCGTCGAGGCCGCCTTCGAGTTTCCGGGCACCCAGGCCGCACCGGACCAGGATTTCCTGGTCAGCGGCGGCATCGTCATGGTCGTGGAGACCGACGGCACCCAGATCCTGACCGACAGCAGCGGCCGCAATCACACCGTCGAGGACGGCGTGCTGAGCGTGGACGACCTGACCATCGAGGCCGGCTCCACCCTGAAAGCGGAGGGCAGCAACCCCTTCATCATCTACGCCAGCGGCGAGGTGAACATCCAGGGGACCCTGGATGTTTCCGGGGACGACGCCCGTCCGCCGCAGGCCCTGGACTCCCCGCAGATCCCCGAACCCGGCGCCAAGGGTCAGGCCGGTGGCGGCGACGGGGGAACCTCCTCCTGGGTCACGGACGCCGAGACCCTGCGCGGGGAAGCCGGCGACGGCCCCTTCGGCCTCGAAGGTCAGGGCGGCGGCGGCGGTGAAGGATCGGTGAACACGATCTGGGCGTACTCCGCCTTTGGCGGCAGCGACACCGTGGACGTGGTGATCCAACACTTCCTCGCGGGCGGCGGCGCCGGCGGGAACTTCGCCCTGACCCTTCCCGAGTCCGTGCTCTTCGACCAGTGGAGCGGCAGCGATCTCCCGGCCCACTTCGACGGGCCGGGGCCGGACTACGATCCGGACGTCCACGAGAAGTTCGAGGACTTCACCGAGGTCGAGGCCTACTTCGTCGGTGCCGGCGATGGCATCCGAGGCTCCTCCTACGGCACCGACCGCGTCGAGCCGCCGAACACAAGCTCGGCGACTCTCTACAACGGTGCCTTTGGCATGGAGGATCTGCTCCGGGACACCAGCGATGACGATGAGACGCGGGGCTTCGATCCTCCCTGGACTGCCGAGAAGAACAACCCGGTCTTCAAGTTCGGCAACGTCCCGAGCGGCCCTGACCAGGGTTTCACCAACGACTCGATCTTCCAGGACGGCGACCTCAGCAACGACTTCTGGGGCCGGCGCCTGAATCCGGACGGGACGGTGACCGAAGGCGAGCTCCTCGGCCCCTGGGCCGGCTACGGTGGCGGCGCCAGCGGCGACTGTTCCGTGGTCGTGCGCTTCGACAACGACCTGGACTCCTTCCTGGATCCGATCAGCGATTTCTTCCCGGATCCGAACTTCCCCGGCGGCACGACCCAGTTGTACCTGAAGGGGGCCCCGGGCGGAGGAGGGGGCGGACAGCTCCAGATCATGGCCATCGGCGCCATCATCCTGGGCGCCAGCGCCGCGATCCACGCCGACGGCGGTTCGGGGGCCCCGGGTGAGTCCATCTGGTTCTCCTACAACCAGGTCTCGGGATCCGGCGGCGGCAGCGGCGGTCACATCATCCTGCACAGCGCCACCGGCCTGGATCTCTCGGCCCTGGACATCGGCTCGCCCGGCGACGTCATCCCCGACGACCTGAACGACGCCTACGTCCTCACCGCCATCGGCGGGCGCCGGGGCTGGGCCGGAAGCAGCCTCAACGACAACGAGCCCGATGCCCCCCAGGGCGACTACAACGGCAACGGCATCTTCATGGTCGGAGCCGGCGGGGAGGGCGCCAACGGGATCATCCAGATCCACGTCCCGAACCCGGTCACCGACATCGCCTGGGATCCGGACGTCCACGACGACATCGTCGCCTACATCGACCCCGAGGACGACGGCATCGTGGACAATGATCGTCTGGAGGAGGTCCTGGACGTGATCAGCGCGCCGGCGGCGGTGTCCCTGATTCCCTTCTACGCCGCCCAGACCATGTTCCAGAGCACCTGGATCGATACCGGTCTGGCGGAGCTGCACGACCCCGCCAACGGCGCCGCTGGCGCCTATCCGGACTACGCGGACGCCACCCTGCGCTTCCTGGGGATCAGCTCCGACGCCGGCAGCGAAGGCGAGGTCCTGCGCAGCGGCAGCCTCGTCGCCCAGGGGGCGGACCTGATGGGGGGGGCCACCGCCGGCGTAACCTTCGGCGCCTACCAGGTGGTGATCCCGGACGCCTCCACGCTGGTCGAGGCCGGCGTGGAC
>JALUUN010000432.1 GCA_027021325.1 Planctomycetota bacterium | reverse complement strand
CACGGCTCCCCGCCTTCACCACGCCGGGCCAGCGCACCGCGAAGGGCACGCGGATGCCCCCCTCGTAGAGCATCCCCTTGCTGCCGCGCAGCGGCCGCAGATCGGCCACCGGGCCGTGGCCGCCGTTGTCGCTGGTGACGACCACCACCGTCCGCTCCGTCAGGCCCTCCTCCTCCAAGGCGAGCAACAGCAGTCCCAAGGCGTCGTCCACCGCCTGCACCATCGCCGCGTAGGTCGCGTTGTCCTGGCCGCTTTCCGGCAGGCGGCCCCGGAAGCGCGCCACCCGCTCCTCCGGAGCCTGGATCGGGGTGTGCACCGCGTAGGGCGCGAACATGAGGAAGAAGGGCTCGTCGCGGTGCCGGCGCACGAAGGCCGCCGCCTCCCGCCCGAGGCGGTCCGTCAGGTACTCCCCCTCGGGGCCGTCCTCCAGATCCCGCATTCCCCAAGGACTGAAGTAGCTCCGCGGGTGGCCGCGCTTCGAGCCGGCAAGGTTCTCGTCGAAGCCCTGGGACCGCGGATCCGGGCCCAGATGCCACTTGCCGACGTAGCCCGTGGCGTAGCCCCCCGTCTGCAGGGCCTCGGCCACGGTCACCACCGAGTCCGGCAGCACCGTCTGGGTCTCGACCGGCACCAGCTTGCGGTCCTCCCGGCGCCCGCGCACGCTCGTCTGCACGGTGTAGATGCCGTGGCGCGGCGGATACTGCCCGCTCAGGATGCAGGCGCGGCTCGGCGCGCAGTTGGGGCCGTTGCTGTAGGCCTCGGGAAAGACCATCCCCTCGCGCGCCACCCGGTCCATGTGCGGCGTCTCGAAGACCCGGCTTCCGGCGAAGCCGGCGCCGTTCCAGCCGAGGTCGTCCACCAGGAAGAGGACCAGGTTCGGCGGAGGCGCCCCGGGCTCCTGGGCCGCGAGGCCGAGGGCCGGAAGGAGGAGGGGAAGGAGGGCGGACGCCCGCAACACCGCTCCAGGCTAGTCCCGCGGCCCGGAGCCCCCGCCGGGGGGAAGGCGCAGGACGACCTCCTCCTCCTCCGGCTCCACCCGGCGGCGGAGTTCGCGGCGCTCGGGCAGCGGCCCGGTGACGCGCACCTCCCAGGCGCCTTGAACGAGGTGGTCCAGGTACCAGGTGCCGTCCCGCTCCTCCGCCAGGTACCAGGGCTGCCGCCGCTCGGGATGAAAGCCGGGGACCCCGGGATCCAGAGGCGGGCGCCCGTCTCCCAGGTACTCCAGACGCAGGACGAAACCGCCGCCCACATCGAGACGATGGCCCTCGGAGTCCACCAGACGCAGAGTCAGCGGCAGCCGGAGATCCCGCACCCGCAGGCGCAGGCCCTCGACCTCCTCCCCGGGCCGCACCCGGCCCGCGACGCGCTCGACGGCGGTTCGTGGCTCCCAGGCCGCGCTCAGGGCGACGCGCCCGGCCACGCCCTCGAAGTGGAAGCGGCCGCCGCCGGCGGTCAGGACCTCCTGCCGGGGCTGCACGAGGAAAACTCCCGGCGCAGCCTCGAAGAGGGCCTCCTCCAGGGTCACCCAGGCGTCCGCCGCCGGCGCGCCCGAGGCATCCAGGGCCAGGCCCGAAACGCCGCCGGGCTCGGGTTCGCGCAGGTCGAAACGCAGGACCGCCCCGGGCTCCAGAGGGCGTGGTCCCTCGATGCGCCACCAGGAGTCCGGCCGCCCGCCGCCCCGGGGCCGCACCTCGAGGAGGTCCAGGCGGCCGCCGGAGGGCAGCTCCAGGCGCACCCGGCCGCGCCCGCCCGTCACCGCCCGCTCCTGGTGGCGGCGTCCCTCGGCGTCCCGCCAGTTCAGGATCACCGTGCGCCCGGCCCGCGGCGCCCCCTCC
>JALUUN010000431.1 GCA_027021325.1 Planctomycetota bacterium | reverse complement strand
CTTCATCACCGGGCTGGTCCCCGGCGGCGACCCCATGGCCCTGCCCGACGGCGTGGCGGTGCGGATCCCCGCCGGCGCGATCCTGATCCTCCAGTGCCACTACGTGACCCTGGGCGAGGAGGTCCGGGACCGCATCGAGGTCGGCTTCCGCTATCCGCGGACGACGGTGCACCAGGAGCTCCGCCACTGGCAGATCGGGTCGTGGAACTTCCGAATCGAGCCGGGCGAGGATTTCCAGGAGGTCCGGGCCGCCCGCGCCTTCCGCCGGCCGGTGCGCGGCCTCGGTCTCTTCGCCCACATGCACTACCGCGGCCAGGCCATGCGCTTCGACCGCCTGCGCCCCGGCGGCGCGCGCGAACTCCTCCTCGAGGTTCCCATCTACAGCTTCGACTGGCAGCAGGCCTATCCCTGGGCCGAGCCGCCCCGCTTCGAGCCCGGCGAGACCCTGGAGGTCACGGCCTGGTTCGACAACTCCTCCTTCAACCCCTGGAACCCGGACCCGGAGCGGACCGTCGGCTTCGGCCTCCAGTCCACGGACGAGATGATGATCGGTTTCTTCTTCTTCGTCCGCGAGGGCGAGGACCTCGCCCTGGAGGTGGACCCTGCCGACGGGACCGTGGTGCCGGTGGTGGAGTAGAGCGTCCCGCCTCAGGGCCGGGCCCGGGTCTCGTGGCCCCGGGCGGCGACGGGGACGATCCGGCGAATCTCCTCGCCTTCCATGAGTACGGCCTCGTCGTGGAGGTTCACGGTCGGGCAGACGTGGCGCGGGACGAGCTCCAGGCGCGTGCCGGGCTCGGGGGCCGGGCCCTCGAGGACGCGGAGGGGCAGGTGTTCCTCGCTCGGGACGCCCGGCTCGAGGCCCGGGCGGCCGGCGACGGCGCAACAGGGGTGGCCTGATGCAGCGTCCAGCGCCTTGCTCCCGGCGTCGGCGGTGCGGAAGGCGGGAGCGGGCGCGCTCACCACGGTCGTGAGCACCGTCGCCGCAAAGCGGAAGCCCCGGACGCCGAAGGCCTCGGTCGTGAGATCGTGGAAGAGAACGGTCCCCGGCGAGACCTGGTGCTCGCGCCCCGCGAAGCCGGGCCAGGTGAGCGCCGCCTCGAAGGCCGGCGTGCCGCTCGTCACGAGCGGCGGGTCGCCCAGGGCCCCGGCGATCGCGAGCAAGCGCTCGTAGAGGGCCGCGGCCTTGCGGGCGCGGGCCTCGGGTTCGGGGTCGCGGAGGTGGCCCTCGTAGGCGTGGAGGCCGCGGAAGGCCGGGCCGGCGGCGCGGACCGTGGCCCGGAGGCGCTCCTCCTGGTCGAAGGGGATGCCGCTCCGCCCCCAGCCCGGGTCCAGGTCCACGAAGACGCCGAGCTCGGCCGCACGCGCCGTCCCGGCGTGGCCGGGGTCCTCGCTCAGGACAGCGAGGCGCTGATCGGGGTAGGCGGCGGCGAGCTCCGCCAGCCGCCGCAGCGCAGGTCCGCGGTGGGCCAGGGCGACGAGGAGGTCGGCGGCCTCGCCCCGCTCCCGGGCGAGGCCGAGGAAGACCGCCGCCTCGCGGGTCGTCGCCGCCTTGAAGGCACGAAGCCCCGCGTCGAGGAAGAGCGCCCAGACCTCCGGGATCTTCGTCGTCTTCAGGTGCGGCCGCAGGCGCGCGCGGTCGCCGCCGGCCTTCTGGAGGAGGACCCGGAGGTTCGCCCGCACCCGGTCCAGGCGCACAAGCAGGCAGGGGGTCAGGAGGGCGTCGCGGTCCACGCCGGGGAGCATGCCCGCCCCGCGGGCTAGGCTGGAAGGGCTTCCGTCCATGACCGTCCCTTCCCGGCGCCTCCTGGCGGGCCTCGCGGTGCTCCTCGCCGGGG
>JALUUN010000430.1 GCA_027021325.1 Planctomycetota bacterium | reverse complement strand
GCCAGCGCCTGCAGCCTCGCCCCGGACTGGGACGCCCCCGAAGACCGCTGGACCCTGGACCTCGGTGCCGGTGGCGGCACCGCCCTGGACACGAACCCGGCGATCGCTGACAACGACGTGGATCTTCTCGGCGGCGGGCTGACCTGGGAGGGCTTCGCCTTCGAGCGCTGGAACCTCGCTTTCTCGGTTCTCTTCCGCTCCTACGACGGTACCGCGAAGGCCGACTTCGACTCCTGGATCGCCCGTGCCCAGCTCCGCTGGCACGACGAGTTCTTCGGCGGCGTCGCCGGGTACGTCGGTCTTGGCGTGGGCGGTGCCTTCGACACCTCGAGCCCCGGCGGCACGGACTACAGCGCCAACGCCTATGGCGACGTCGAGGCGGGCCTGCGTTGGCCCATGGGCGAGCAGTGGGGGCTTACGGCCTTCGCCAACGGCTCGGTCATCCAGGCCGAGGACGACGCGCCGAGTGCCCGCGAGATCCAGGATCCGGTCACGCTCCTGGTCGGCGCCGGCATCTGGGTGGACTTCTAGCCACCGGGGCCGTGCCGGAGCGACCGGCGCAGCGCCTGGCGGCGCAGGAGTTCGTCGGCGATCACACCGGCGAGGATGATGCCGCCGATGACCGCGTACTCGAGTTGCGTCGGGATGCGCAGCAGATTGATGGCGTTGTAGAGGACGCGGACCAGGGCGGCGCCGAAGACCACGCCGAGGATCGACGCCTCGCCGCCGCGCAGGCTGCAGCCGCCGAGGACCGCGCCGGCGATGGCATAGAGTTCGTAGAAGTTGCCGTGGACGCTCGGCTGGACGGTGCTGACGTGGAGGGCGAAGAGAATCCCGGCCAGACCCGCCGAGAGGCCGGAGAGGGCGTAGGCCAGGACCGTCATCCGCCCGGTCGGGATGCCGCTGTAGCGGGCCGCCTGCTCGTTGTCGCCGAGGGCGCGGAGCCAGCGGCCGGGCACGGTGAGGTTGAGGAGGACCGCGGCCAGGACCGCGGTCACGACCAGGATCACGAAGGGACCCGGCATTCCCAGGGTCCAGGGCGAGGACTCGACCAGGCGGAAGAGGCCCGGATGCTCCTCCCGCGGGAGGCCGAGGGCCTCGTCGTCGGCCAGGTAGCGGGCGAAGCCGCGGTAGAAGAAGAGGCCGCAGAGGGTCACCACGAAGGGCTGCAGGCGCAGGCCGGTGATCAGGAGGCCGTGGACGACGCCGAGCAGGGTGCCCAGGGCCAGGACCCCGGCCACCGCCAGGACTTCGGAAACCCCGGCCTGGATCCACAGGAAGAGAACGCAGCCGCTCAGGCCGACGATGGAGCCGACGGAGAGGTCCACGCCGCCGGTCAGCAGGACGAAGGCCATGCCCACCGAGAGGATTCCATAGAGGCCGATCCAGCGGGCCAGGTTCTGGAGGTTGACCGGCTCCAGGAAGGAGGGCTGGACCAGGCTCGTCAGGGCGACCAGGGCCAGGAGCATGAGGCCGACGCCAAGGGCCTTCTTGTTCATGCCGTCCTCCGCTCTTCCATGGCGCTGAGCATGAGACGCAGGATCTGTTCCTCCGTCGCCTCCCGGCCTTCGAGGAGGCCGGCGGTCCGTCCTTCGTGCAGGACCAGGATGCGGTCGGCGAGGCCGAGGAGCTCGGGGAGTTCGCTGGAGACGAGAACCACGGCCACGCCCTCCTCCAGGAGCCCGTCGAGGAGTTCATAGATCTCCGCCTTGGCGACGACGTCGATGCCCCGGGTGGGTTCGTCCAGGAGGAGGATCCGCGGTTCCCGGGCCAGCCAGCGCCCGAGGACCGTCTTCTGCTGGTTCCCTCCGCTCAAGTGCAGGACCGGTGCCTCGGCACCCGGTGTCTGGATGCGCAGCCTTGCGATCAGCTCCCGGCAGCGCGAGCGCAGGAGAGCACGGCGCAGGAAGCCGGCCCGCTGCCAGAGGGGCAGGGCGGCCAGGGCGAGGTTGTCTCCGACACTGCCGCCCGGGAGCAGCGCCAGCCGGCGCCGGTCCTCGGGCACGAGTCCCATCCCGGCGGCGGCGGCCCGGGCCGGGTTCGCCGTCGAGACGGGGCGGCCCCGGATCCGCAGCTCTCCTTCCTCCCGGGGCCGCAGGCCGAAGAGGGTCTCGAGGAGTTCGCTGCGTCCGCTTCCGACGAGGCCGGCGATGCCGAGAACCTCGCCGGCCCGGAGCTCCAGGTCCACAGGTGCGGACATTCCACGGCCGCGCAGGCCCCGGGCTTCCAGGACGGAGTCCGGGCGGACATGGCGGCCATGGCGGAAGAACTCCCGGACCTCGCGCCCGACCATGAGGGAGAGGATCCGGTCCCGGTCCATCTCCCCGCGCGTCAGGGAGCCGGCATTGCGGCCGTCGCGCAGGATCTCGACGCGGTCCGCCAGGGCCTCGACCTCGTCCATGCGGTGGGTGATGAGGAGGATGCCGGTGCCCTCCTCGCGCAGCTGCTGGACCAGGGCGAAGAGGCGCTCGGTCTCGCGATGGGAGAGGCTGCTCGTCGGCTCGTCGAGGATCAGGAAGCGCGCATCGTGCGCCAGAGCCCGGGCGATCTCCACCATCTGCCGCTCCGCCAGGGAGAGCCGGGCCAGAGGCGTGTCCGGCGGATGGGGGATCCCCAGCCGCGCGAGGGCCCGGGCCGCGGTGCGCCGCATCCGCCTGCGGTCCAGGAAGGGGCCGCGGCGGGGTTCGCGGCCGAGCCAGAGGTTGGCCGCGAGGTTCAGGTTCGAGGCCAGGGCCAGCTCCTGGTGGATCAGGACGATCCCACGGCGGCGCGCCTCCGGGACCGAGCCGTGCGGAAGGGGCTGCCCGTCCAGGAGGACCTCCCCGGCGTCCGGGGTGGCGGCGCCGGCGAGGACGCGCATGAGGGTGCTCTTGCCCGCGCCGTTCTCGCCGACCACGGCGACGACCTCGCCGGATTCGGCGGCGAGGTCCACGCCGTCCAGGGCCTGGACCCCGGGATAGCGCTTCGAGACGCCTCGGGCCTCCAGGCGCACGGGTTTCAACCCTCCGGCGCGCCGGCCAGCTGCTCGAGGATGCCCTGGCGGCGTTCGAGGGCGTTGCGGGCGTCCAGCCGGCCTACGAAGAGCATGATCTCACCGCCCTCGGGCAGGGCCTCCTGGATCAGGCGCCCGGCTTCCCGTCCGGCCTGGACGTTGTTCGTGCCGACGAAGCAGAGGCGCTCCGTGTCGGGCGCGTCGCTGTCGTGGCAGATCAGCGGAACCCGGGCGGCGATGCGGTTGAGCAGGTCCTTCTGGTGGGCCGGGTCGTTGGGGCTGATGGCGATGCCCTGGACCCCGCGGGCGAGGACCGCCTCGACCATGCGCTGCTGGTCGTCGGCCGTGCCCTGGGGAGGCATCAGGAACTCGACGCGGGCGTCGAAGTCGGCTTCGGCCTTGCGGACTCCGGCCCGGGCCAGGCTCCAGAAGGAACTGGTGTTGTTCGTGATGAAGGCCAGGTGTACGGTCTCCGGTCCTTCCGGCCGCGGCTCGGCGGCCCCGGCCTCCGCCCGCAGGGAGTCCAGGAGCTCGCGGAAGGCCGGAACGTCCGCCTTGCGGAGCACGCGGACCGGGACGTCCACGATCCCATCCTCCGGGATCCCCGGATCCTCGCCCCGCACCACGGCACTGAGGATGCGCACCGACTGGTAGCCGAACTCGTAGGGCTGCTGGACCACCGTCCCGTGGACATACCCGTCGGCGATGCCTTGCAGGGTCTCCTCCTCCTCGTCGAAGGCGACGACCTGGATCTCGCCCAGGCGCCCGGCGTCGCGCAGCGCCCCGAGGATGGCCGGCGTGTTGTAGGACCAGAGCCCGACCATGCCGTCGAGTCCCGGGTGGCGGATCAGGGCGTCTTCGGCATTCTGCCGCGCCCGTGCCACGTCGGCCTGATCGGTGCGGGTGTCGAGGAGGATCCAGCGTCCGGCCGTGACCTCGCCGCCGCCGCCACAGGCCGAAGCGCTGCAGGCGAGGAGGAGGAGAGCGGGCAGGAGGCGGGCGGCGGCGGACATGGCGTGGGAAGCGGAGACCGGCGAGTGTAGGGCCGCCCCGGGAAGAGACCGCTCTCAGGGTCCCCGCGGCGTGAAGAAGCGCAACCGATAGCGCCGCCGGTGATAGCGCTTCACCTGCTCGGCGCTGAGCCAGGTCGTGACCTCCCAGACGCCGTCCTCGCCGGGCGGCAGCGGGAGCGGAGACCGGCACCGTGCCTCGGCCCGGACCAGGGTGGCGCCCTTGCGGTCGAGGAGGCGGAACTCCAGGCGCGGATCCGGCAAGGGGAGGCGCCCCCGATTGCGAGCGGTCACGGTCCAGCGGATCCGGGTGGCCGTCCCGCGGAGCAGGGCTCCGGTCTGTTCCACCCGGAGCGGCCGGAGATCCAGGGGCAGGCCCGGACCCTCGTCCAGCTCGAGAGCGGCCCGGACCTGCTCCAGGGCCTCCCGGGCCAGGCGGCTCCTGGCTTCGGGCGCGATCCAGGCCTCCAGGGCGATCCGCTTCCATCCGTCGGGCCGCTCCTCGAGCACCTGGAGCTTGCCGAAGCCGTCCACCAGACCCAGGGGCCTCGCCGCCCCGGGTTCCGGGTACAGGAGGCCACCGCGCACGCCGCCCCCGGGCGGGGGCGGGCCGGCAGCGACCGTCCAGAGAGCCAGGAGGACGGGAGCCAGGACGCGGAGGGACATGCCCTGGGGACGAAGGAGCCGCCCCGGGGTGACACGCCTTCCGGCGCCGGGCCGTTTCCCTGCGGTAACCAGACCGCCTCCTCGGAGGGCGCCGGTCTCCGGCACAGGAATTGCCTGCTTCCCGGACCCTTGTTCGCAGACAGGAGTCCGCCCATGCGCGGCTTGAGCCCCTGTGCCCCCCTGTTCTCTTCGCCCTTCTTCCTCTGCCTGGTCTCCGCCCTGCCCGCCCAGGGGGGCGCCTGGGAGACCGCCCGGCGCATCGCCCCGCCGGACACGGCGTCGGAATGGTTCGGCTCGTCCCTCGCCGGGGGCGAGGACCTCGACGGCGACGGCGTTCCCGACCTCCTCGTAGGGGACTTCGCGGCGGGGAAGGTCTTTCTCTACTCGGGAGCGACGGGGGAGCTCGTGACCGCCCTCGACTCCCCGGATGCGGACCGCTTCGGAGAGCGGGTCGCCTTCGTCGGGGATCTCGACGGCGACGGCGTCGAGGACTTCGCCGTGCGTTCCAGCGCCCTCGTCCTCGAGGAGGGAGGGGTCTACGTGTACTCGGGGGCGACCCTGCAGGAGCGCTTCCGGATTCCTGCGCCGGCGGATACACGGATCGAGTGGGCCGCTTCGATGGGTGCCGCCGGGGACTGGAACGGCGACGGCCACGAGGATCTGGGAATCTCCGACTGGCAGTTCCTGCGTCTCTACTCCGGGCTGGACGGAACCCTGCTCGCCCAGCTTGGATTCGGAGTCGGTCTTTCCGGCAAGGCCTTCGCCTCCCTCGGCGATCTGGACGGCGACGGGCGCTCGGAGATCGCCGTCGGGGACTCGACCGTTCAGGTGCAGGAGAGCGATCGGCTGTGGCTCCTCCGAGGAGGAGCCGGAGCGGCGGTCTGGACCCTGCTCTCCGAGCCGGGTGGAACCGGTTTCGGAGCGTCGGTGGCCGCCGTCGCGGATCTGGATGGAGACAGCGTGCCGGAGATCCTCGTCGGGGAGCCGGGCTATTCGACTGCGGAGACCTATAGCGCCGGCCGGGTCCTGCTCGTTTCCGGCGCGACAGGTTCGGAGCTGGCGTCCTGGACCGGGGAGCGCACCCTGGGCAGCCTCGGCCGGCAGGTCCTGGCCCCGGGCGACGTGGACGGCGACGGCGTCGCCGACATCCTCGCCCGTGGCGGCCCGCCGGTCTTCATCTCGGGAGCGACCCTCCAGGAATCCACGCCCTTCGCCGGTCGGCAGATCGCCGCACGTCCCCTGGCGCGGGCCGGGGACGTGGATGGCGACGGCCGCGCCGAGGTCTGGGGCACCTACCCTGGCGGGGCGGATCCCCTGCTCCTGCCGGCGGTCGTTCGCCTGGACTGGCTGCCGGGGCTCGAGTCGAGCGCCGAGGCGATCCACGCCTCCCTCGGGGCCGACGCCGAGCTGCGCCTGGACTTCCCGGCGGCGCAAGCCGGAGGACGTCTCTTCTGGATGCTCGCGTCGGCTTCGGGAACCGGGCCGGGGACCTTTCTCGGCCTGGAGGTCCCGCTCACCGAGGACGAAGTCTTCGCCGCCGCCGCGGCGGGCCGGGCCGGGCGTTTCCTGCAGCCGGCGATCGGCCGTCTGAACGATGGCGGCGACGCCTGGGTGCGCCTCCACGCCGGGCCGGGCGAGCTCGCGCCCCTGACTGGCCGCACTCTGTGGCTGGCGGCCCTGGTCTGGAACCGGACCGAGGGCGGCACCGCGGTCTCCGTCCCGGTGCCTCTGGAGATCCTGCCCTGACCCGTAGGCGTAGTCGTCCGGGGGGAGGCTGCTTCACGCTTCCACCCGGCTTGCTCCCTTGGGGGGGACGAGAGCCCCGGGCGGCGGCGGTCCTGGGCTGCGTCCAGTACTTGCCTCCGGTCAGGGCCCGATACCGGACCGCCCGGCGGTTCTCGGCGCGCAGGACTGCCGGCGCGGCCCGGGCGGCGCTGCTTCGCTGCGTTGGGGAGGGGTCTTGCGGGCCCGCAGCCCCGGATTCCGGGTATAAGGGAATCCCGGGCCGCCGTCCCCGCGGGCGGAGGCCTCCGTTCTCCCCGCCGGACCGTCTTGCCATGCGATTCCCCCTCCCGTCCGGAGCCCTGGCAGGAGGTCCAGGTCCGCCTGGCCAGGGCCCATCCGGACCCGAAGACCCGTCGCTTCAGGCGCCGGTGTCTCCTGCGGCTTCCTCTGTTGCCAGCGCGGACGGGGCCGTGCTGCTGACGAGCCGGCGCAGGGCGGCGGCCTCGAACTCCTGCCGCTCCACGGCTTCTTCGAGATCGCCGAGCTGGTCGAGGAAGCTGCCCGAAGCCGGTCCCAGGATCTCCAGGGTCGCCTCGGACAGGGCCTTCCAGACCGGCTCCAGGCGGCGCGCCAGATCCTCGCCCTCGCGAGTGAGGGACAGGAGCTTGCGGCGGCCGTCGCGCTCGTCGGCGAGCCCTTCGACGAGTCCGCGGCGGATCAGGAGCGAGGCCATCTGGCTGATGGCGGGATGGGTCAGGCCGAGGGCGTGGGCCGCCTGGGTGACCGAGAGCGGCGAACGTTCCTGCAGCAAGTGGAAGAGGGGATACCAGCGAGGTTCGAAGTCGAGACCGGCCTTGCGGTAGACGCGGCCGGCGTCCTGGAGCAAGCGTTCGCTCACGCGCCGCAGACGGCTGGCGAGGGCGGCTTCGCCCATCTGATGAAGGAAGTCCATGGGAGGCCCGGGATCATGGGGATTCGGAGGGCCGGGCCGGCGCCCGGCCGGAGTCGAGACCGGGGCCCGCCGGGGGGCCTCCAGGAACGGGGGCCCCTCCCTGGGGGAGGCGGCCACCGCATGGAGGGCAGGCCTTTCGTAAGCCCGCTACGACCCTTCCCCGCTGCCGTTGGCCTTGCCTTCCTCTTTTCTCCAGAGATTGTTCTCCGGTTCCAGGTCCGGCAGCAGGTGGTCGGGGTCCACCTCGGCGCGAAGAAGCGTTCCGCCGCCGGTGGGCAGGATCACGGAGAAACGGTCGCCGTGGAGCCAGGCCTCGGCCTCCAGGCGGTGGCGCATGCGCCGGCCTCCATCAAACGTCAGTTCGAGGAGAACCGGGGCGAGCAGGCCGCCGCGGGTTGCCACCGTCAAGCGGACCCGGGAGCCGTCCCGGGAGGGCGTCACCTCCTCCAGGCTCTGGTCCAGGAAGCCCGGCTCCAGAAACCAGCTGCGCCAGAACCAGGCCAGGTCCTCGCCGCTCAGGTCCTCCATGGTGCGGAAGAAATCGGCGGGCTGCGGGGACTTCCCGGCCCAACGCTCCAGGTAGCCGCGGAAGGCGCGGTCGAAGCGCTCCGGGCCGAGGACGACCTCGCGCAGCACCGAGAGGGCGAGGGCCGGCTTCTCGTAGGCCAGGAACCCGAGTTCGCCGGGACGCATGTGGTCCGGCCGGGTCATCACCGGATTCTGCCCCGGAAAGGCCAGGTGGCGGGCCTGGGCCCGGGGTTCCAGAGCGGGATTGCTGTAGCCGAAGCGGGCCTTCTGGCTCAGGCGGTTCCAGAAGGTGTTGAAGCCCTCGTCCATCCAGGCGTAGCGCCTCTCGTCGGTGTTGACGAGCATCGGCATCCACTGGTGCCCGAACTCATGATCGATGACGTCGTAGAGGTCGAACTCACGGCGCCGCTCCTCGCAGAAGACGATCATCGGGTACTCCATGCCGAAGACCGGGCCGTTGACGTTGTTCGCGACCGGCCAGGGGTAGGGATACCAGAGGCGGCTGTTCCAGCCGATGCTGAATCGAGCCATCTCCGTGGCCTCGGACCAGAGCGGCAGGGCCTCCTCGGGATAGAAGGACTGGATGCGCACGCCGTCCAGGGAGGCGCCGTCCCAGAGGAAGGCGCGCGAGGAGGCCCA
>JALUUN010000429.1 GCA_027021325.1 Planctomycetota bacterium | reverse complement strand
AGCCGCCCCTGGGAGGACATCAAGTTCACGATCACCTTCCTGGAGAAGGACGTGAGCTCGCGCCAGTACATCGTGAACTTCCTCTACAACTGCGAGGTCACGATGCAGCGCCTGCGCACCACCCGCCTGCGCCTGCGCGCCGCCGATCCGACGGCCACCCGGGACAAGCCCCTGCCCACCGGTTCCAAGCGCGACGACTGGTGGAAGATCGAGAACCTGGAGTTCACCCGGCGGACGCCGGTCGAGGTGGGGAAGTGAGCGCCCCGCCCTCCGGGCCCCGCGGCTCGTAGGTCTCGAACAGCCGGCCCCAGGCGGACTCGCGGCGCAGGCGCTCCATGCGCCGCCGCCCATGCCGCCGCCACCACCACTCGTCGTGGTACAGATGACTCCCGGTGACGAAGATCCGGACCAGGGGCGTACGGAAGAACAGGGCCTGGATGCCCTTCAGGGCCCCGAACCAGAGGAGGTCGCCGACGCGGCTGGCGAGGTTGTCTCCGACCCGGAAGCCCCAGCCGCCGGGCACGTCGTCGCCGACCCGTTCGATGTCCGCCTCCTCGACCGCGCCCAGGCCGCGGCGGGCGCACTCCCGGAACAGTTCGATCCCCAGGGGATCGAAGCCCATGAGGCGGGCGGCCACCGCGTCCATGGCCACCGGGTCGGCGGAGGCGATGAGGAGGTTCTTCTCCACCGGGCGCATGGTGCGCGGGCCCGGCCCGTCCCCGGCGATGGTGCCGTCGGCGATGGCGAACATGCCCCGGTGCAGCTCCTTCTGGACCGCGACCAGGTCGGCGAGGACTCCGTGGATCCAGGTATGGCAGTAGTGCCGGCGGGTGTTCAGGAGGCCGCCGAAGGCGTTCTTCACCGCGCCGGTGGTCGTGGTGTAGATGTGGGTCTTGACCGTCGGCAGGTGCAGGACCGACTTGCCGTGGAAGAGTTCGGGGAACTCCAGCCCCCCGGGATAGACCCGGTCCAGCCAGGGCGTCGGCGCCTCGGGCCGCCAGGCTGCCCAGCGCACGCTCTCGGGCTCGTTGACGAAGTACTGGGGGACCTCCCAGGCGTCGTAGACCGGCTGCAGCTTGAGGTTGTGCAGGCCCTCCCGGGGATTCGTGACGACGGTGTCGTTGTGCACGGCCAGGACCTCGCGGCCGGCGGCGCGCAGGAAGCGCAGGGCCCCCTCCAGCTGCCAGGGCGTGGTGTTCGCCGAGAGGAAGGGCAGGTGCCAGGTGATGTTGTCCTTGAGGATCACCGGCGCGTCCGCGGGCAGGGCTTCCTCCCAGCCGGCGAGTTCGGCCACCCGGTGGACGTCCTCGAGGACGGTCTCCGGCCGGGTCCGGACCACGGCGACGACGCTGCGCCTCCGGGGCGCCGGGGACGGTTCCGTCATGGCGCCAGCATAGGCCCTCAGGCCGGGGCGCCGCCGCCGTAGACCGCCCACGCCGCCAGGCCCAGCCAGCCCAGGCCGATGGCGACGAGCACCGGGTCGGTCAGGGCCAGGACCTCGGGGCGCTCGCCCTCCTGGCGCCGGAAGACCAGGTACAGGTAACGGGCGAGGCCTGCGGCCACGAAGGGAACGGTCCAGACCATGCCCGCCTCGCCGGCGTGGGAGCGGATCTCCTCCTCGCGCAGGAAGGGGAAGGGCGCGAGGGCGTAGGCGGTGTAGGTGGCCAGGGTCAGGAGCGCCGTCGCCAGGATCCAGCGGTCCATGCCGAGGACGCGGTAGCCGGCCAGCGACGGGCGGCTGCCGGCCTCCTCGCCGCCGAGGGCGCGTTCGGCGCGGCGCTTGCACAGGGCCAGGAGCAGGGCCAGTTCGGCGGAGCAGACCAGGAGCCAGGGGGAGACCTGGACCCGCACCGCGAAGGCGCCGGCAAGGACGCGGAGGAGAAAGCCGAGGCCGATGCACAGGACGTCCAGGCCGGCGACGTGCTTGAGGCCCAGGGTGTAGAGGGCCTGGAGCAGGGCGTAGGCGGCAAGGGTCTGTCCGGTGCGCAGGCCCAGGAGGAAGCCCGTCGTGAGCGCCAGGAGGGCCAGGAGCGCGGCGGCCTGGAGGGCGGTTCGGACCGGGAGGGTGCCGGCGGCGATGGGCCGCAGGCGCTTGACCGGATGGCGCCGGTCGCGCTCGCGGTCGGCGACGTCGTTGGCGAGATAGACCGCGGAGCTCAGGGCGCAGAAGGCCAGGAAGACGGCGAGGGCGCGTGCCCAGGAGGCCGGATCCCGCGCCAGGCCCCCGAAGCCGAGGCCGGCGAAGACGATCAGGTTCTTGACCCACTGCCGGGGGCGCAGGCTCCGCAGAAGCGGCGGCATCCCCGGGAGGATAGGGACGCGGAGCCTCCGGGCGCCGGAGGCTTCAGGGCGAGGCCGTGCCCGGCCCTTCCGCACGCAGCCAGGCGTCCCGGTCGGGAAGGCGCGGCTGCGGCAGGATCCACTCCAGCTGGTCGCCGGGCCGCAGGCGCCCCGGGCTGGCGGGCGGGCGCAGGAGGGCGCTGAAGCCTCCCGCGGGCGCGGTCAGGATCCTCCAGGGCCGGAGCTCGGCCAGCCCCAACACCCGCAGGCCGTCGTCCAGGAAGGCGACCTCCCAGGGGCCCCGGGCGCCGAAGCCGTGGACCAAGGGGGCGGGAGCCAGCCAGAGGGCCTGCCCCGGCTCCAGGCGCCGGCCCCAGGCCAGGCGCCAGCGCGAGCGGCGCCGGTCCAGGACCCGGACCTCCCGCGCCACCAGGCCGCCGGCGCTGGCGTTGCCCAGGCGCAGGGGGCCCGTCTCGAGCGGCGGCCGCTCCATGCCCAGGTGCACGGGCGGGACGGGGGCGCGCTTCACGCCCTCGGGGTCCGGGGGCCGACTCATGGGGCGGCCTGCGCCTCGCGGACCGCCGGGGGCGAGGTCCCCTCCAGCACCGGGTGGGGGAGGAGGGCGCGCAGGGCGCAGCGCCAGCGCGTGTGCGGGCGCAGGCGCGGCGGCCGGCGGAAGGGGTCCCGCCGCGGATCCTCGAGGCGAGCGAGGAGGACCTCGGCGCGCAGGGTCATGGCGCGCAGACCCCGGCGCAGGCGGCCGCCCATGCCTTCCTGGAGAGGGCCCGAGGCGTGGAGCAGGGAGCGCGCCCAGGCGCATTCCCGGGCCAGGAAGGCGCGCACCCCCGGCGTCGGCACGGCGTCGCGCAGTTCCTCGAAGGACAGGCCGGCGGCCTCCAGGTCCTCGGCGGGAAAGCGCATGCGGCCGCCGGCGAGATCCGTGCCGAGGTCGCGGAGCCAGGCGGTCAGGGTCAGGCCGGCACCCAGAACCCCGGCTGCTGCTTCGTGGCGCTGGTCGTGACGCTCGAAGACCGGCAGGACGCACCTGGCTGCGGCCCGCGTCCGGGGCTCGAGCCAGTCCAGGATCTCCTGGCGGGTCGCGGGCCGGTCCGGTGCCGGTTCGGCGAGGAGGGCGACCAGGCGCCGCAGCTCGCCGTGGGGAATCTCGCCGGCGCGCACCGTGGACCAGAGGCAGAGCAGCAGCGGCCCCGAGGGCCGGCCGCGGAGCATGCGCTCCAGGGCGGCCTCGAAGCGCTCGGAGCCGAAACGGGCCGGGCCGAGGGCGACCGCGACCAGGGGATCCAGGGCCCGGAGCAGGCCCCGGGGCATGAGGACCGGACCCGGGTAGAGGTCGCCGCTCAGGCGCCGGGCCTCGAGGGCGGCGAAGCGGCGGGAGTGGCCGAAGTCCACGGCGCCGCCATTGTCCTCCGGCGCGGGCCGCGGCGGAAGGCGGAGGCGAAAACGGCTGCAGCCGGAGGCGGGCCTGGACTAGAATCAGGGGATCCGCCGGTCCCTCCGGCCACGATTCCAGCGCCGGCGGACGGCCTCTCCGTCCGCCTCCCGCCCCTCCTACGCCCTGCCCGCCCAGAGACCGGGATGAGTTCCTCCGCACCCACCGAGCGCCACGTCGAGGTCCTCGACGAGGTGGTGATCCGCTTCGCCGGAGACTCCGGCGACGGCATGCAGCTGACCGGCAATCAGTTCACGAACACCGCTGCGGTGCTCGGCAACGACCTCGCCACCTTCCCGGACTATCCGGCCGAGATCCGCGCCCCTGCGGGCAGCCTGCCCGGCGTCTCCGGCTTCCAGGTGCGCCTGTCCAGCCACGACATCCATACGCCGGGCGACGCCCCGGACGTCCTCGTGGCCATGAACCCGGCGGCTCTGAAGGTCAACCTCAAGGACCTGAAGGAGGGTGGTCTCCTGATCGTCAACACCGGGAACTTCACCGACAACGACCTCAAGAAGGCCCAGTACGACCACAACCCTCTGGAGGATCCGGAACTCGGGCGCAAGTACCGGCTGGTCAGGTTCGACCTGAACGCGGCCACCATCCAGGCGGTGGAGGGCACCGGCCTCAGCAACAAGGAGGCCCTGCGCTGCAAGAACATGCTCGCCCTGGGCATGCTCTACTGGGTCTACTGCCGGCCCCTGGAGACCACGGAGAAGTGGCTGCAGCAGAAGTTCCAGGACAAGCCGAAGATCCTCGAGGCCAACCTCAAGGCCCTGCGCGCAGGCCACGCCATCGCCGAGAACGCGGAGCTGTTCCAGGTCCAGTACAAGGTTCCGCCGGCGAAACTGCCCCCCGGAACCTACCGCAACATCAACGGCAACCCGGCCACGGCGCTCGGTCTGGTGGCGGCCTCGCGTCTCAGCGGGCTGCCGGTCTTCTACGGCAGCTACCCCATCACGCCGGCCTCGGACATCCTGCACAACCTGGCGCGATACAAGAACTTCGGCGTCATCACCTTCCAGGCCGAAGACGAGATCGCCGCCGTCTGCTCGGCCCTGGGAGCCTCCTTCGCCGGCGCCCTGGGCGTCACCGCGAGTTCCGGCCCGGGCATTGCGCTGAAGACCGAGGCCCTGGGCCTGGCGGTGAGCGTCGAGCTGCCCCTGGTCGTGATCAACGTCCAGCGCGGCGGGCCCTCCACCGGCCTGCCGACGAAGACCGAGCAGGCGGACCTGTTCCAGGCGGTCTGGGGCCGCAACGGCGAATGCCCGCTCCCGGTGCTCGCGGCGCGCTCCCCGGGCGATTGCTTCTGGTGCGCCATCGAGGCCGCGCGCATCGCCTTGACCTACATGACCCCGGTCATCCTCCTGACCGACGGCTACCTCGGCAACGGCGCCGAGCCCTGGCGCATCCCGGATCTCTCCGAACTCGCGCCGATCCCGGTGCGGCACACGAAGGACGTGGAGAACTTCCGCCCCTTCGCCCGCGATCCGGAAACCCTGGCGCGGCCGTGGGCCGTTCCGGGCACCCCGGGGCTCGAGCACCGTATCGGCGGCCTGGAGAAGGAGGACGTCAGCGGCAACGTCAACTACGACCCGGCGAACCACGAGAAGATGGTGAGGCTCCGGGAGCAGAAGATCCTGGGGGTCGCCGGCTCCTACCCGCCGACCGAGGTGTTCGGGCCGGAGAAGGGCCGCCTGCTGGTCCTGGGCTGGGGTTCCACCTACGGAGCCATTCGCGGTGCGGTGGAGCGTGCCCATGCCCGCAGTCTGGACGTGGCCCAGGTGCACCTGCGGCACATCTGGCCCCTGCCCAACGATCTCGGGGACATCCTGCGCAGCTACGAACAGGTCCTGATCCCGGAAATGAACCGCGGACAGCTCAACCGGCTGATCCGCTCCGAGTACCTCCTCGAGACCCTCTCCATGCCGAAGGTGCAGGGGCGTCCCTTCACCGGCCGGGAGATCTTCGAGCGCATCCAGGAACTGGCCGGCTGAACCATGCCTACTCTCGAGACCCCCAAGTACAAGAAGGCCGACTTCGTCAGCGACCAGGAGGTCCGCTGGTGTCCCGGCTGCGGCGACTACGCCATCCTCAGCGCCGTGCAGATGGTCATGGCGCGCCTCGGCGTCGCCAAAGAGAAGTTCGTCTGCGTCAGCGGCATCGGCTGCTCCAGCCGCTTCCCGTACTACGTGGACACCTACGGCTTCCACAGCATCCACGGCCGGGCGCCGGCGGTGGCCTCGGGCGTCAAGATCGCCAATCCGGAGCTGGACGTCTGGGTCATCACCGGCGACGGTGACGCCCTCTCCATCGGCGGCAACCACCTGATCCACGCCATGCGCCGGAACCTGGACATGGTGGTGCTGCTCTTCAACAACCGGATCTACGGACTCACCAAGGGGCAGTACTCGCCGACCTCGGAGCGCAACAAGCGCACCCCCTCCACCCCCTTCGGGTCGGTGGACAACCCCTTCAACCCCATCGCCCTGGCCCTGGGCGCGGGCGCCACCTTCGTGGCCCGGTCCGTGGACACCCAGATCAAGCACCTGCAGGGGGTCCTGGAGGCGGCCCACGCGCACCAGGGTTTCTCCTTCGTCGAGATCCTGCAGAACTGCGTGATCTTCAACGACGGCGCCTTCGAGCACATCACCAGCAAGGAGGTGCGGGACGATCGCCAGATCGACCTGCAGCCCGGCAGGCCCATGGTCTACGGCAAGGAGCTGGACAAGGGGCTGCGTTTCACGCCCTCGAGCATCGAGATCTGCGCCCCGGAGGAAGCCGATCTCTGGCAGGCCGACGAGGGCTGCGGCGCCCGTGCCTACCGCATCTGCCACGTGCAGGAGAACGGCGATCTCCCGGTCCCCATGGGGATCCTGCGCCAGGTCCAGGCGCCGCTCCACGAGGCCGACGTCCACGAGCAGATCCGCCTGGCCCGGGAGAAGCTCGGCGAGGGCGATCTGGAGGCGGCCCTCCACGCCGGCGAGACCTGGACCGTCACCTGAGCCGGCCGGCGGCTGGAGGGGCCGGCCCTGGCGGCACTTAGGAAGACGGAAAAGCCTGCGGGCGGGGCGCCGGCGGGGGCTGCGGAGGTCCGGGGAGGGCCGGTCCGCGGCGGCCGGTCCGGCGCCCGCCGGTAGCGCTGTCCGCGCTTTCCGGCCCGCGGCGCAACGGCCGGTCCGGGAGCGCAGGAGGCCCGCTGGGGAAGCGCTCCGGCCTTGCCGCGGGGGCACCGCGACCGGAGAATGCTTCACCCCGAACGCCGCGCTGCGTCCCCGAAAACGCGGCGAGGGCAGGCCTCCGGCCCCCGGTTCCCCAGGGAAGGATCCACCCCGTGTACTTCCACTACGCGAACATCCTGGTCTTCCTCGTCGCGGGGATGGCCTTCGTGTTCCTGAACATGGTCATCGGGTCGCTCCTGCGCCCGAAGCGGAAGACCGACGAAGGGCTCGAGCCCTACGAGTGCGGCGAGGAGACCATCGGCAGCTCCTGGTTCCGCTTCGACATCCGCTACTACACGGTGGCGCTGGTGTACATCGTGTTCGCCGTCGAGGTGGCCTTCCTGTTCCCCGTGGCCCGCGTCATGCGCCAGGCCTTCGAGATCGAGGGCATCGGCGGCCTCGCCCTGATCGAGGCCTTCCTGTTCGTCGCCATCCTGTTCCTGGGCCTGGCCTACGTCTGGGTCAAGGGCGACCTGAACTGGGTCCGCGCCTTCCAGAGGGAGTTCGAGGAGCGCCGCCGCCTCGAGGCCGAACGGCGCGCCTCGTCCCCGCCGCCGGCGCGCAAGGCCTCCTGACCCGTCCGACCCGAACCTCACGACTCCGACTCATGGGCCTGCTGAGCAACAAGTTCGAGGAGAACGTCCTCACGACGCGGGTGGACTGGCTGCTGAACTGGGCCCGGCTCAGCTCCATCTGGCCGATGACTTTCGGCCTCGCCTGCTGCGCCATCGAGATGATGGCCGTCGGCGGCGCCCGTTTCGACATCGACCGCTTCGGTGCCGGCGCCTTCCGCGCCACACCGCGCCAGGCGGATCTGATGATCGTCGCCGGAACGGTCAACTTCAAGATGGGGGAGCGGGTCAAGCGCCTCTACGACCAGATGCCGGGCCCGAAGTACGTGATCGCCATGGGCGCCTGCGCCACCGGCGGCGGACCTTACTACAAGTACGGCTACACGGTGATGAAGGGCGTGGACCGGATCATTCCGGTGGACGTCTACGTCGCCGGCTGCCCGCCCCGTCCCGAGGCGCTGCTCGAGGGCCTGATGCTCCTCCAGGAGAAGATCCGCCGCCAGAAGGTCCTGCGCCGGCCGAAGGCGATCCCCTCCGAGGGCGTGAAGCAGCCCGCCATCGTCTGATCCCCCGGACCTGCCATGACGGAAGCCCGCCGCGACACCGCCTGGGGACCCATGGAGGTCCATTTCGCCGCCGCCCGCGAGGCCTTCCAGGCCGTGCAGGAGGCCGGCTTCCCCGTGCTGCTGGAGGAGCCGAACCTCCCGGTCTTCGCCGAGGAAGGCGAGAGCAAGCGGCTTGCCAAGAAGGGCAAGGACGAGCCGCGGGAGTGGCGGGGCGATCCCTTCCTGCTCCTCCAGGACCGGAGCCGCATCCTCGAGCTGCTGACCTTCCTGCGCGACCGGCAGGGCTTCGAGATGCTCGTGGACTGCACTGGCGTGGACTACGACGCCGAGGATCCGGAGCTCTGGGTCGTCTACGGCCTCCTCAGCCTGCGCCGCAAGTGCCGTCTGACGGTCAAGGTCCTGGTGCCGAAGGAGGACCCGAGGATCGCCTCGGTG
>JALUUN010000428.1 GCA_027021325.1 Planctomycetota bacterium | reverse complement strand
GCCCCGTGTAGCGCTGGCGGCAGGCGGCGGCGGGCCCGGCCTGGACGAGCCAGCGGGGCGGCGCCGCCTCCACCGCCAGCAGCGAGGCCGGCCGCGGCACCGGCGCGACGCGCAGATCCTCGCCGATGCACACGCACCACTCCTTGCCGGCGCCGAGGCGCAGGCGCAGGGCGCGAAGGGCCAGGTGCAGCCCCGCCCCGAGGACGGCGGCCGCGGCCGGCGAGACCAGGAGGGGCAGGAGAAAGCTCCGGAGCAGGGCCGCCCGGTCCAGGGCGCCGGGCGCCGTGGCCAGGGCGGCGCCGGCGAGGCCGCCGACCAGGGCGTGGGTCGTGGAGACCGGGAAGCCGGTCCGCGTCGCCAGGAGCACCGTCGCGCCGGCGCCCAGGGCCACGGCCAGGAGGAAGGCCGGGTCGGCGGCGGCCTCGGCAGGCACCAGCCCCTTGCCCGAGAAGGCCTCCAGGAGCCGTCCGGCCAGGAAGAAGGCCGCGAGCGACCCGGCGAAGGTGGCCGCCGTCGCCCAGAGGAGGGCGCGCCGGTAGCCGGTGATGCCGCTGCCGCGCAGGGCGGCGACCCCCTTGAAGTTGTCGTTGGCGCCGTTGGCGAAGGCCAGCAGCGCCACGGCGAGGAGCAGGAGAACCGGCATGGGGACGTGTCGCCGACCGCCGCCCCGGCGTTACGCCGGGAGGCCTACGGGAGTCCGCCTCCGCGGGCGAGAGCCTGGCGGACGCCGGCCGGCAGGCGCTCCTCCAGCCAGGGGTAGGGCTCGTCCAGGACCACGCCGGCTCCCTCGAGGTCCTCGGCCGCCAGGGTCCGAAGGTCCACGCGCACGGCCTGGACGAGGTACCGGTCCGTGGCGTGGCCGGCGCCGGCCAGGGTCTCGCCCAGCCGCCGCAGCCCGGCCGCCCTTCCCCGCGGATCGCCCCGGTCCTCGACGATCAGGAGGTGCTCCGGACCGAGCCGGGCGAGGCCGCGGATGCCCGCCTGGCGGCCCAGAGGCTTTGGCCGGGCGCCGGGCTCCACGAGCCAGGCCCGCCCCCAGGCGTGGCAGGCGACGCGGCCGCCGCCGAGGGGGAGAATCGGCCCGCAGGCGGTGGAGTCGGCCGCCGGGAGTTCCGCAAGCGGCTCGGGCTCACCGAGACGGCCGCCGGCGAAGGGCAGGCGCAGGAGCTGCCCTCTGGCCAGGACCAGGAGGCCGCCGCCGCCGGGCTCCCAGGCGACGGCCGGGTCGAAACCGTCGCTTCGAGAGACATGCTTCTGGACGAGAAGCCCCCGGCCGGGATCGGCCACGACGATCTGGATGCCCTCCTTCTGCCAGGCCACGGCGAGGAGACTCCCCTCCGGATGCCAGACCGGCTCGGACAGGAGACCACCGGCGAGCAGGGAGCGCGGGGCGGCGCCGTCCTGGAGGGGGACGACAAGGAGTTCGTCGCCGAGGTCGCCGCGCCGCGCCGTCAGCGCCAGGTGGGAGCCCTCGGGCGACCAGACCGGAGCCGAGAAGCGGCCGCGGATGGGCGGATCGAGGTCCTTCCAGACACGCAGGCCCGAGCCGTCCGGCGCCGCCACAGCCAGGTGGAAGACGCGGTCCGGCGTCAGGGCCTCCGGGCCTGCGGGGTCCGGCTGCAACCAGGCGCAGAGGCGTCCGTCCGGACTCTGGCGCAGCCGGAAGACCTCCGGACGCTCCAGGAGCGCGACGGGCGGAGGCAGGGGCGGAGGCTCCTGCGGCGGCGCGAAACCGGCGCAGGCGAGAACGGCAGCGGCGGCCAAGGACATGGGAGTCTCCAGCGCAGGACGGACGCGCCCGTTACGGGCCTTCCCTCTTCTCCTCCCCGTCGCCGGC
>JALUUN010000427.1 GCA_027021325.1 Planctomycetota bacterium | reverse complement strand
CGGCCCAGCCGAAGACGCGCCCGCCGGGCCCCAGGCCTTCGAGATGCAGGCGCCGGCGGGGCAGTCCCGGCAGCCAGCGCCCCTTCCAGCCGCCGCCGCGCCGTTCCCAGAGGACCGGGCGCACGAGGGTCTCGCCCGTGGCGGGGAGGATCTGCACGACCTCGCCGAGGACGCGCCGGTCCTCCCCCAGGAAACGGCTCCGGCTCTCCCAGCGCGGCCAGGAGGAGGGGGGAGCCTCCTCCGGGATTTCGACCGGCGGGAAACCGCCGGCGCCGGAGAGGTTCTCGGGAAGGAGCAGGGGGATGCGTTCCCAGCGCGGCAGCGGGCCCTCGCCGCCGCCCGCCGGGTTCGTCAGGGCGAGGAGGAGCAGGACCGCACGGGCCATGGACGGGGATAGGTCCGGGCCTCCTCCCGGCAACCGAAGTCCCGGCACCGGCCGCCCTCAGGCCGCCGCCCGGCGGCGGCGCGCCCGGCGCGCCTCGCGCAGGCGGCGGATCTGGCCTTCGAAGGCGGCACGGTCCTTGGCCTCCCAGGGGTGCCCGCCGTAGCGGCGGTGCCAGAAGCGGGCGACGAGGCCGGGGAGCTCCCCGAAGAGCCGGGGGTCCTCGCGGGCGAGGCGCCGGGCGAAGCCCATCCAGGTCTCGCCCGGCCGCCGGCAATGGCCGAGGGCGGCGAGGGCGCGCTCCAGGCGCCGCAGGGGGGCCGGCAGGGGATGGCGGAGGCGCTCCCTCCCCTCCTCGCGCCCGGGCCGCGTCCGGCCGCGGTCGAGGCGCGCGAGGAGGAAGGCCAGGAGCGGCGCGCTCAGGAGGAGCCACAGCACCCGATCGCCGGCCTGGTCCGGCGTCCAGGACTCGAGGAGCCCGCCCAGGGTTCCGGGCGGGGACGCCTCCTCCTCCGGCAGGGCGTCCGGAGGCGCCTCCGGCAGGCGTTCCTCGGGGAAGCCGGCCCGCGCCAGGGCCTCGCCCCGGGAGGCGGCCGGCGTCACCTCCACCGGGCACCAGCCGCGGCCCCGCACCGGTACTTCGACCCAGGCGTGGGCGTCCTTCTCCCAGGCCGCGAAGACCCCTTCGTCCTCGACCCACTGGTCCACGGCCAGGCCGCCGGCGATGCGGCAGGGAATCCCGCCGGCGCGCAGGACCAGGCAGGCGAGGCTCGCAAACCAGGTGCAGTAGCCCTGGCGCGCTTCCAGGAACTGGAGGAGGTCGCGCGGACCGGGCGGACCGGGGACCTCGAGGCTGTAGCGGAACTCCCGCTCCAGCCAGATGCGCAGACGCTGGATGCGCACGGCCGGCCGGCCCTCTCCGAGGACCTCCCGCGCCAGGGCCTCGGCCCGGGCCTGGAGGACCGGGTCGGGGCTTCCCTCCAGGTAGCGGGCGTCCACCGAGAGGTCGAGCTCGGGATCGCCGCGCCGCCAGCGTTCCGGATCCGGGCGGATCGTGCGCAGGCTGTAGGAGAAGATGTCCGGGATGGAGTCGAGGCTCGTGAGCGGGCCGTCCGCCCGGTACTGGATGGGCCCCGGTGTCCAGGCCAGGAGGGGTTCGGGGCGGAAGAGAGCGGTGGTCCCGGTCGCGCCGGCCTCCAGCGGCCACTGGGTGAGGCGAAGCTCCAGGATCTCCTCGCCCTCGGGCGGAGGTTGCAGCCGGATCCAGCCGTCGCGGCCGGTGCGCAGGTAGCGGACCTCCCCGGGGGCCAGGTGCACACCCTGGGCGGTGAAGGTGTCGAAGACCGTGGATTTCAGGTAGAGGGGGGCGCCGGGGCCGATCTCCAGGCTGGCGGGGTCGGCGTTCAGGACCTCGACCTCGAGGAGCCGGAAGCCGCCTCGCGCCCGGACCGCGCCC
>JALUUN010000426.1 GCA_027021325.1 Planctomycetota bacterium | reverse complement strand
TGGACATGGCTCGGGTGCACCGCAGCCTGTGCGAGTCCGGGCGCACGCGCCTGGTCGGTCCGAACTGCCCGGGAGTGATCACCCCCGGCGAGGAGGGCGGTTGCAAGATCGGCATCATGCCGGCCTACATCCACCGCAAGGGCCGTGTCGGCATCGTCTCGCGCTCCGGGACGCTGACCTACGAAGCCGTCTGGCAGGTGACCCAGGAGGGCCTGGGCCAGTCCACCTGTGTCGGCATCGGCGGCGACCCGCTTCCCGGGACCGCCTTCGTGGACTGCCTTCGCGCTTTCGAGGAAGACCCTCAGACCGACTCCATCATCCTCATCGGGGAGATCGGCGGCAGCGCCGAGGAGGAGGCCGCAGCCTTCATCCGCGAGCACGTGAGCAAGCCCGTGGCCGGCTTCATCGCCGGGCGCACGGCACCTCCGGGCAAGCGCATGGGCCACGCCGGCGCCATCATCAGCGGCGGCAGCGGCACCGCCGAAGCCAAGATCGAGGCCCTGGAGGCGGCCGGGGTGCGCATCGCTCCGAACCCCTCGGTGATCGGCCGGACCCTCGCCGAACTGCGCCGCGAGCGTGGCCTCGCCTGAGGCGGACCCGGACCTCGTCTACCGCCATCCCCGGAGCGGCGAGGCCTCGCACGACCGGCGGGACCCGGTCGGGGAGGCCCGGGAGACCTTCGTGGAGCCGGCCCTGGCGGCCCTGGGAAGGGTGCCGCCCGGCCTGCGCATCCTGGAGATCGGCTTCGGCCGCGGCCTGAACACCGCCGCCGCCCTCCGCGCCCTGGCCGGAGCCGGCGCCCGGCGCGTCCTGGCCCTGGGCCTGGAGCCGGGCCATCCGGCCCTGGAGGCGCCCTGGCCGCCGGCGCCGCCGGAGCTCGCGCCCTGGGCTCCCTGGTGGGGCCGCGCCCGCGGGGCCTGGCGGCTGGAGCGGGACGGCCTGCGGGCCCGCGGCTGCATCCTCGGCGAGCGGGCCGGCAGCGCCCTGGCGCGCTCCGGGGCCTCCTTCGACCTGGTCTTCCTGGATCTCTTCTCGCCCGGCCGCCACCCCGAGGACTGGGATCCCGGGCTGGAGGCGCTCCTGGCCGCCCGCTGCCGCCCTGGGGCGGTCCTGACGACCTACTGCTGTGCCCGACGTCTGCGCGAGGCTCTGGCGGCGGCCGGCTGGCGGGTGGAGCGGCGCCGCCGCCGCGGGCGGAAGGATGCCCTGCGGGCGGTCCTGGAAGGACCCTTGGAGAGCCCCGGCCGAGGGTTCATAATGCGGAGACGGGACGGATCCCGCCCCTGCCCATGAGCTTCTCCCGCCTTCTTCCCGCCGCCGCGGTCCTGGCCGCCGTGCCCGGCTGCATCTCGCCGAGCGGCAACGAGATGCTCATCGTCGGGGGCATCGTCCTCCTGCTCTTCGGCGGCAGCAAGCTCCCGAGCCTGATGCGCTCCATGGGAGCGGGCATCAACGAGTTCAAGAAGGGCCTGAAGGAGGGCGAGGGCGGCGACGAGGCCAGGAAGATCGGCGACGGGGACGACGGTTCCCCGTCCTGAAGCGCGTCTCCATGGCCCCCCCGGAGCGGCCCGGCGTCCGGCGCGAGGACTGGACCGGAGCGCTGCTCGTGGGGGGAGGCAGCCGGCGCATGGGCCGCGACAAGCTCCGTCTGCGTCTGCCCGGCGGCGAAGCCCTGGCGGCGGTGGCGGCACGCGCGCTCATGGAGGTCTGCGGGAGCCTGCTGGCCGTGGGCGGCGGTGCCGAGGGGCTCCTCCCTGCGGCCTTCGAGCGCCAGCCGGACGCCGTCGAGGGCATCGGCCCGGCGGGGGGGCTGCTCGCGGCTCTGCGCCGGGCGAGGACG
>JALUUN010000425.1 GCA_027021325.1 Planctomycetota bacterium | reverse complement strand
GGACCGGCGTCGGATCTACGAGCGCGGCGTGGACTTCCTGGTCTCCCAGCGCTCCGCCGCAGGTCTCTGGGAGTTCCAGGGGCGGCCGGAGCCGGGCATCAGCGCCCTGGCGGCGCGGGCCCTCCTGGGCAGCGAGCGCCCGGAGATCCGCGCCTCTGTGGAGCCGGTCCTGGACTGGCTGGCCACCCTGCAGAAGGAGGACGGCGCCATCTACGACCAGGGGCTGCCGGTCTACGTGACCTCCGTGGCAGTGCGCCTCTTCGTCGCCGCCGGCCGGCCGGAGGACCGGCCGCGCATCGAGCGCGCCGTGGCCTGGCTGAAGGCGGTCCAGGCCGACGAGGGCGAGGGCTACAGCGAGGCCGACAAGTTCTACGGCGGCATCGGCTATGGCTCCGACCTGCGCCCCGACCTCTCCAACCTGCAGTTCGCCATGCAGGCCATGGCCGAGGCCGGCGTCACCGCCGAGGATCCCGCCTTCCAGAAGTCCCTGCGCTTCCTGCAGCGGGTCCAGAACCGCAGCGAGTCCAACCCCGAGATCTGGGAGGATCCCCAGACCGGGCTGCGCATGCGTGCCGGCGACGACGGCGGCGCCGCCTACTACCCCGGCAACTCGCCGGCGGGCGTCATCCGCCTGGCCGACGGCACCGCCATCGCCCGCTCCTATGGCTCCATGACCTACGCCCTCCTGAAGTGCTACCACTTCGCCGGCCTCGACGCAGAAGACCCGCGCATGCAGGCGGCCGTCGAGTGGATCCAACGCCACTGGACCCTGGAGGTGAACCCCGGCTTCGACACCCTCAAGGATCCGCGCGCGGGCTACCAGGGCCTCTACTACTACTACCTGACCCTGGCCGAGGCCCTGGGTACGGCCGGCATCGACCGCATCCGCACGCCGGACGGCATCGAACACGACTGGCGGGCGGAGCTCGCCGCCGAGCTCGCCGAGCGCCAGCGCCGCGACGGCTCCTGGCTGAACGAAGGCGCCGAGCGCTGGATGGAGGGCAACCCGGTGCTCTGCACGGCCTACGCCCTGAACGCGCTCCAGGCCCTGCGCTGAGGCCGGCGGGGTGAGGCCCGAGGATCTGCCGGACCGCATCCAGCGCTCGGCCTGCCCGCACCAGGGCCGCGCCTGGTACGCACGCCGCGACGGCACCTGGTACCGCCTGCGCAGGCTGCGGCTGGCGGAGCTCGCCGCCGCCCTCCTCGACGGCAGCGTCCTCGACGGCGCCGAGGCCGTGCCCGGGCCCGGCGGCCCGCCTCTGCGCCCGGGCACCCCGGGCCAGGTTCTCTGCCTGGGCCGCAACTTCGCCGCCCACGCCCGGGAACTGGGCAACCCGGTGCCGGAGGAGCTGCTCTGCTTCGCGCGCCTGCCCTCCTCCCTGGCCGGTCCCGGCGAGCCCTTCCGCCTGCCGGCCTTCCTGCGCGGCGAGCGCCTCGACCCCGAGGCCGAGGTCGTGCTCCTGGTCGGCGCCCCGCTGCGGGAAGCCTCGCCTGCCGTCGCCGCCTCGGCGGTGGCCGCCGTCACCCTCGGCAACGACCTGACCCTGCGCTCGGTCCAGGCCCGGGACAAGGAGCGGGGCCGGCCCTGGCTGCGCAGCAAGAACCTGCCGGGCTCCGGTCCCTTCGGGCCCTGGTGGATCCCCCGTCCCCTCCTCGAACCCTGGGACGAGCTCGAGCTCCATGGCCTCGTGGACGGGGAAGCGCGCCAGCACGGCCGCCTGGGCGACCTCCTCTGGCCGGCCCGGGAGGCCCTGGCCGAGATCAGCCGCTGGATCCCCCTCCGTCCCGGCGATCTCCTGTTCCTCGGCACTCCGGCCGGGGTCGCGCCCCTGCGCCCCGGTTCCGTTGCCCGTGTCGAGCTCCGGCGGCCCGGCGAGGGGGAACCCCTCCTCGCCCTGGAGACGCCCTTCGAGGACGACCGCTCCGGGCTCTAGTCGTGCAGAGGCCCGAGAACGCGGCCCTGGATGCGCTCCAGGGGCACGGGACCGAAACTGCGGCTGTCGTAGGAGACCGAAGCGTGATCGCCGAGGGCGAAGAAGCTGCCCTCGGGCACCCGCACGGCCAGACGGAAGCCCGGCGGATAGCCGCCGGCACCCCAGGGCACCACACGCCCGTTGACCCGCAGGAAGCCGTCCTGGAAGCGGAGCTCGTCGCCGGGCAGGCCGGCGACGCGCTTGACATAGCGCAGGGAAGGGTCCAGGGGCGAGCGGAAGACGACGACCTCGCCGCGCTGCAGCCCGCCCGGCGCCAGGGGCGCGAAGCACAGGATCTGCCCGTCGTGGAGGGCCGGCTCCATGCTCGCCCCTCGCACCGGGGCGAAGCGCAGTCCGCTCAGGGGGAGGCTCAGGAACAGAAAGGCCAGAACCGCGGCCCGGCGGCGGCGGCCGGGGTCTCGGGGCGCGGCCGGCGGCTCCATGTCCCTCTCTCGGAGCCCCTCGAGTCCAGGCTTGAGGCCCCGCCGCTCCGTCTCCCCACAGCGGCCCCTCCTCCCCCCCCTTCAGCCCCTCCTGGAGCCGCCTCTTCTCCGTCCTTGAGCCCCTCCCGGGGCCGCCGGACAATGGCCCGGGATGGCCGCAGCCCCCCGCATCAGCCTGGTGGTGCCGGTCTACGAGGAGGAGGGCAACCTGGAGCCCCTGATCGGCGAGATCCGGGAGGCCATGGAGGCCGTGGCCGAGCCCTGGGAGCTGCTCCTCGTGGACGACGGCAGCCGGGACCGCTCCTGGGAGATCATCGCCCGGGAGGCGGCCGCCGACCCGCGGGTGCGCGGGCTGCGATTCCGCCACAACGCCGGCCAGACCGCGGCCTTCGTCGCCGGCTTCCACGCCGCCCGCGGCGAGCTCCTGGTGACCCTGGACGCCGACCGCCAGAACGACCCTGCCGATATCCCGCGCCTGCTCGAGATCCAGGCCCGGGAGGAGGCCGATGCTGTCCTCGGCATCCGCCGGCACCGTCACGACAGTCTGCTGCGACGCTGGGCCAGCCGCATCGCCAACGCCTGGCGCCGCTGGCGCACCCGGGACGACACCGTGGACACGGGTTGCTCCCTGAAGGTCTTCCGCCGGGTCTTCCTCGTGGACCTGCCGCGCTTCCACGGCATGCACCGCTACCTTCCGACCCTGGCCCGCCTCGCCGGCGCCGAGCGCATCGTGCAGGTGCCCGTGAATCACCGCCCGCGGGTGGCGGGCGAGAGCAAGTACGGGATCTGGGACCGCCTCTGGGTCGGGATCGCCGACGTGCGTGCGGTGCGCTGGATGCAGAAGCGGGCCATCCGCTACGAAGTGGCGGAGGAACTCCCTCCCGCTGGCGGCGATGCCTGAATTCCTCGCCTCCTGGCTGGAGAAGTTCAAGGACATCCCGCCCTGGCTGGCGGCCCTGGGGCTGACCGGCCAGATCCTGTTCATGAGCCGCTTCTACGTGCAGTGGCTGGCCAGCGAACGCGCCGGCCGGAGCGTGGTGCCGGTCTCCTTCTGGTGGCTCAGCCTGGGCGGCTCCACCCTCCTCCTGGCCTACGGCATCCTGCGCCCGGAGCCGGTGATCATCGTCGGCCAGGTGGGCGGTTTCATCTACCTGCGCAACCTGATGCTGATCCGCCGCGAACAGCGGCGCCGCCGCATGTCCGTGCCGGACCCCCCGGCCCCGGAGGAGCCGCCGGCGTGAGCGCCGAGCCGCCGCGGCGCTGGAGGGCCCTGCAGCGGAGCGAAGCCGCCGCCGGCCTCGACCTGGAGGAGGCCTGGCCCCGGGTCCTGGAAGGCGCCGAGCGCATGAAGGAGGAGCCCGGCACCCTGCTGCTGCGCGAGGCCGGCGAACCCGCCCGCTGGTGGAAGCTCTACTTCGAGCGCGGCGCCCAGCGCGCCCTGTCCCCCCTGGCCCGCCCGCGCGCCCTGCGCGAGTGGCGGGCACTGCGAGCGGCGGCGGCCCGCGGCCTGCCCGCGGCCCCGGCGCTGCTCTGCGCCGAGGCCCGCCACGGCCCCTGGCGTGAGGCCTCCCTCCTGGTCACCGGCGAGGTGTCCGGCGCCCGGGATCTGCGCCGGCTCCTGGCCCCGCATCCCCCGGGCGACCCCGCCCGCCGGCCCTGGATCGAGGCCGCCGGACGCGCGGCCCGCGCCTTCCACGAGGCCGGTCTGGGCCACTTCCGCATGCAGCTGCGGAATCTCCTGGCGCGCAGCCCCGGGGAGGGCGTCGTCTGGCTCGATCTCCCCTACGCCTGTGTCTTCCCCGGGCCGGCACCCCGCTCGGTCCGCCTCCTGGACCTTGTGGACCTGGCCGGCGCCGACAGCGCCCTGGACGCCGGGGAGACCACCCTCCTGCTCCGGGCCTACGCCGGCGGCGAGGCACCCCCGGCGGACGCCGGGACCCTGCGCGGTCGCGGTCCCGGGCTGCAGAAGCTGCACCGCATCGGCCTCTACCTCCTGTACCAGAACACCGGCTGCCGACCGTGACCCTGCCCCGCCGCCTCGCCGAGTACGACAGCCCCGAGGGCGCCCGGGAGTACCTGGAAGAGTACGAGAAGCTCCACCGGCGACTGAGCGACCGCCGCGAGAAGGCCATCCTGCGCCGCTGGTTCGCGGGCCTGGAACCGGTCGGCACGGTTCTCGACCTGCCCTCGGGCTGGGGACGCTACACCCCCGAGCTCCAGGTCCTGGGCCGCAGCCTGGTGCGCGCCGACTACAGCGGCGAGATGCTGCGCCTGGCGCGGCGCCTGTTCCCGGACCCGCCGGCCCTGGGTGCCTTCCGCGCCTTCGGTCACCGGATTCCGGCCCGGGACCGGGCCTTCGACCTGGTCTTCTCCATGCGCCTCAACCACCACCTCCCCGACCCCGAGGTCCGGCGCGGGCACCTGCGGGAGATCCTCCGGGTCTCGGCGCACTATGCCCTCTTCAGCTACTTCGACGCCGCCAGTCTCAAGAACCGCCTGCGCGAACTGGAGCGCCGCCTGGGGCGGCCCAAGCGGGCCAAGAACACGCTGCGGCGGGCGGAGGTCGAGGCCCTGATCCGGGAGGCCGGCTTCGAGATCGTCGAAAGCCGGCTCCTGTTCCTCCTCGGCAGCGGCCACCGCCTGGTCCTGGCGCGGCGCCTACCCGGTTGAGCCCGGTCCTGGCCAGACCGCCCGCTCGACCCCCTCGAGCTCCGGAGGCCGCCGGCCGTGGCGGGCGGTCACGGTCGTGGCGATGCCGCCGCGGACGTGGAATTCGCCCCGCAGCTCGGCCCAGACCGGATCCAGCACCGCCACCAGGTCGTCGAGGATCCGGTTCACCACGTCTTCGTGGAAATGCCCCTCGTTGCGGAAGCTCTGGAGGTAGAGCTTCAGGGACTTCAGCTCCACGCAGAGCGGGCCGGGCACGTAGCGCAGGCGCAGGACCGCGAAGTCCGGCTGGCCGGTGCGCGGGCAGACGCAGGTGAACTCCGGCGTCAGGCTCTCGACGAGGAAGGCGCGGCCCGGCCGCGGGTTCTCGAAGGTCTCGAGGGCGGGGCGCGGGTCCATGGGCGGGGCGGGTCTCGGGGCGGACCCGGGCAGGCCCGCCCCGCGGCTGGTAGCGGAGGAGGGACTCGAACCCTCGACAGACGCGGCTTATGAAGCCGCCGCTCTAACCAACTGAGCTACTCCGCCGTGTTCCCGGCGGCGGCGGGAACCGCCCCGAAGGGCTCGGAATCCGCCTTCGGGACCGAAGATTCTACCCTGGGCGGGTGGGCCGCTCCAGACCCCGGCCGCCCGCGGCCGATCCAGGGGAGCGCGAGCCGCCATGGGAATCCTCCTGCCCCTCGTCTTCGCCCTGCTCCAGGAACCGGGCGCCGAAGCCCCGCCGCGCCCCGCCCCCGCGGTGGCCCGCGAGGAACGCGCCCTCCTCGCCCTCCAGGCCCTGGAGGAGCGCTACCTCCGGACGCCGCCGCCCGCCGAGCGTGAGGCGGCGCTCGCGGTCCTGCTCCGCGCACGGGAGGAGATGGCGGCCCTGGCCGCCGCCTGGCCGGGCACCGCGGCCTCCTTCCGGGCGCGCCTGCACGAAGCGACCCTGGACCTGCGCTTCCTCGGCCGGCGCGAGGAGGGCCTTCGCCTCCTGGAGGAGACCTGGCAGGAGATCGAGGCCCGAGGCCTCCGCTTCCCCAAGGTCGCGGGCTGGAACCAGGCGGCCCTGGGCCTGGACATCGCCCGCGAGTGGATCCGCAGCGGCCAGCCGGACCGGGCCCGGCCCTACCTCGCCCGGGTCGCCGCCGGCGGCACCCCCGAGGCCGAGACCGCCCGCCGGCTCCTCCAGACCCTCGGCAGGCCCCGGGCCCGCCCCGGCGATCCCTGGCCGGTTCTGCGCGTCGCCGGTCCCGACGGCCGGGACGGGGAGCTGGCTCCCCGGGAGGACGAGTCCCTGCTCCTCGTCGCCACCGCCTCCTGGTCGCGGCCGGCGCGGGAGGTCCTGCGCGAACTCGCCCGCCACCCTCCCGAGGGCGTCCGGATCGTGGCCGTGGTCCTGGACCGGGCCCCCGACCGGGCCCGGCGCCAGGCCGAGGCCGACGGTCTGCCCTTCCCCCTGGTCGGGCCGCGGGATGCCGAGGGCCGGGATCTGGCCGGGCTCCTCGGCCTGGACCGGGTGCCTCTGCTCCTCCTGGTCGGCCCCGACGGCCGGGTGCGGGCGCGGGCCGGCAGCCTGAAGGACCTCGGCGAGGCGCTGCCCCGGGCCGGAGAGGGGGACTGAGCCGGCCCCGGAGCGCTCTCAGGAGGCAGCCGCGGCTCCGCCGGCTCGGGCCGCCGCCCGGCGGATCCGTTCCAGCGCCTCCTCACGGCCGAGAAGACCCAGGATCTCCGCGAGCGGCGGGCCGCCCAGGGTGCCGGTCAGGGCCGCACGCAGGGGCTTCAGGATGCGGCCGGCAGCGACCTCGAGCCCTGCGGCGAGGTCCCGGGCCCAGGCATCGAAGTCCGCCGGAGGGAAGGCCGCCTCGCGCTCCAAGGCAGCGGCGGCGGCCTCCAGCAGGCCGGCAGCGCCCTCCTGCCCCAGGGCCTGGAGGGCCCTGGCGTCGGGATCGGGCGTCTCGAAGGCCCAGCGCAGGCGCTCGGGCGCCTCGCCATAGGTCTGGATGCGCTCGCGCACCGCCGCCGCCGCCCGCTCCAGACGATCGCGCTCCGGATCCGGAAGCTCCCCCTCGGGGAACCAGCCCTCCCGCCGCAGCCAGGGCAGGATGCGCTCGGCCAGCTCGGGCACCGGAGTGCTGCGGATGTACTCGCCGCTGAGCCAGCGCAGCTTGTCCTCGTCGAAGACCGCCCCGGCCTTGTTCACCCGGGCGAGGTCGAAGTGCCGCACCAGTTCCTCGCGCCCGAAGACCGTCGTGTGGTCGTCGATGGAGAAACCCAGGAGGGCGAGGAAGTTCAGGAGCGCCTCCGGCGGAAAGCCCCGTTCCCGGTAGTCCTCGACGGCGGTGTCGCCGGTCCGCTTGCTGAGCTTGCGGCCGTCCTGGCCGAGGATCAGGGGCAGGTGGGCGAAGGCCGGCGGCTCCAGTCCCAGAGCCCGGTACAGGAGCACCTGCTTCGGGGTGTTCACCAGATGCTCCTCACCGCGCAGCACATGGGTAATGCCCATGGCGGCATCGTCCAGGACGCAGACGAAGTTGTAGGTCGGCGAGGCGTCGCTGCGGCCGGCGACCCAGTCCTCGACCTCGTCGCTCCGGTAGCGCACGGCGCCGCGAATGCCGTCCTCGACCAGGATCTCCTCGCCCAGGGGCACCTTGAAGCGGATGACGAAGGGCGCGCCGGCCTCGGCGCGGCGCCGCGACTCCGCGGGGTCCAGGTCGCGGTCCGGAAAGCGCGCCAGCTCGCGCGGTCCGCGCGCCTCGCCGCCCGCGCCAGGCTCGCGGGGCCCGGTGAAGTGCCGGTAGAGCCAGCCCTCGTCGAGGCCGCGCTCGAGGGTCTGGAGGTGGAGCTCGCGCCGCTGGCTCTGGAAGTAGGGGCCGCGCTCGCCGCCGGCCTCGGGCCCCTCGTCCCAGTCGAGGCCGAGCCAGCGCAGGCTGTCCAGGATGGAGCGCAGGGACTCCTCGGAGTTGCGCTCGGCGTCGGTGTCCTCGATGCGCAGGACGAAGACGCCTCGGTGGCGCCGCGCGAAGGCCCAGTTGAAGAGGGCGGTACGGGCGCCGCCGATGTGCAGGCGGCCGGTGGGCGAGGGAGCGAAGCGGACGCGGACCGGGGATTCCGGGGCCATGGCGGGAAGCGGGGATCGGGCGGCCCTCAGCCGCCGAAGTACTCGTAGAGGTCGGCCGGCAGGTCCTCGTCGAAGGCGGCAATCCAACCCCAGCGGATGTTCTGGGTCTGACCCGGGGCCAGGCGCAGCCGCCAGCGCAGGAGCCCGCGCTCGCGCAGATCGCGCAGGGAACGGGGATCGTTCAGGGCCGCCGGCTGCACGTTGGTCCGGGTGATCTCGTAGGCGCCGTCGCGGCTCACCGGAATCGCCTCCTCGACCACGACGTCCATGGAGGCCGGCGCATTCGCCGAAAGCCGCAGGATGGCGCGGTACACCCGGGTGATCCGCGCCTCACTGCCCAGGAAACCCGGTCCCTCGCGCTCGTCGCGTTC
>JALUUN010000424.1 GCA_027021325.1 Planctomycetota bacterium | reverse complement strand
CGGAGCGGACCTGAACGCCCTGACCCACACGGTGGCGGGAGGTTTCTTCGGGTGGGGCACGGTCTTCGGGGACTTCGACAACGACGGGGATCCGGATCTGTACGCCTGTGTGCGGCACGGGAGCACGGAGGGCCACGACGGTCTCAACCAGTTCGGGCAGCCGGATCCCCTGGGCGAGGGCAACCATCTGGTGCCCCCGCTGGATCCCGTGCAGCCTCTGGCCTGGCCTCCTTCCGAGGACGCCCGGGCCTGGGACACCGTGCTCGCGAACCAGCGCCTGGAGAACCCGGCGGCCTTCACGACGCCGGTGCTGCCGGACCAGATGCTGGAGTACTTCCCGGCCTTCGTGGAGCCGCGCAACCTCGGCAACAGCAACCAGTTCCTGGGGCACTACACGGATGACACGGGCGTCCTCGACGGCTGGGTGCGGGTCCACGAGTCCCGGAACGTCCTGGCGGGGGACTACGACCAGGACGGCTGGCTGGACCTGGTGGTGCTTCCCTCCACGGCCCGGCAGACGGACCGGGACACCCTGCAGGTCTTCCGCAACACGAGCGAGGCCCTCCAGGGCGGGCCGCAGGCGGCGAACCGCCACCTGCGCATCACGCTCGTCCATCCCGCCCCGCCGGCGGCCGGGGATCCCGGCGCCGCCCTGGTGAGCCGGCAGGCGGTCGGGGCGCGGCTGCGGATCGAGGTCTACCCCGATCCCGGTCAGGGCGGCCCCCTGGCCATGGTGCAGACCCGGGAGCTGCGGATCGGCGAATCGAATGGCGCCTCCACCCACAGCCTGCCTCTGGAGATCGGTCTGGGACAGAACGACTCCTGCCGGATCACGGTCACCTGGCCGGACGGCATCCAGAGCGTGCACGAGGTGGACGTGCCGCCGGACAGCGTGCTCCTGAGCCATCCCGGCGGGACCCTGCCGCAGATTCCCTGGGCCTATGACGCGGCCTTCGTCGTGGCCCCGGAGATCGCGCCGGGCGGGCCGGTGAATCCGGACGGGATGCAGCTCCGCAGCATCCAGCGGACGCTGACCGGTCTCCCCCCTGCCGGCAGCGAGGCCTGGCCGGTGGTCTCGACGCTGGAGCTCACCCCCTCGTCGAAGACCGTCCTGTGGCGGCCCGTGGCCATGGACCACCTCCCGGATGCCCAGGGGGCCTTCGAGTTCTGGATCCGCCCGCTTCGTCTTCCGCTGGACCATGTGGCGGGGATTCCGCAGCCGACCCTCTTCGACCTGAAGATCCGTACCATGGACCGTTTCGGCCAGGCGAAGAACAGCACGAGCGCGGCGGCCCTGGAGGTCCGTCCGGAGGAGATCTCCGGCGGCTCGGATGCCGGCTGGTCGGCGTCGGCGGGAACGCCGGACATCCAGCCGGACCGGACCGTCCTGCAGGCCGGCGACGAGATCCGGCGCTTCTTCGACTTCCCGGGGAGCACGGACTTCCATCCGTATTCCTTCGTGCTCGAGGCGGCTCTGGATGCGGGTGCCCAGGGGAGCACGACCCTGAAGGTGGAGGCCGACTACGAGCTGGTGAAGCTGAGCGCGACGGCGGCCACCTACACGGACTTCCAGGGCGAGGACGCGCGGGAGACGGTCTCCGTCCAGGGAACGGCCCCGGAGTGGTACCCCCTGAGCCTGCAGATGCCCCCGTGGCGGCGCTGGTACGACACGGATCCCCAGTCGCCGGAGCTGGGGGTGGCCGTCCGGATCCGCCACCTCGGAGGTGCGGGGGCCCCGGCCGTCGTCCTGACCCGGATCCTGCGGGCACGGAAGGTGCCCTACACGACGCCGGAATAGTCCCGGCCCGCGAGGGGCGGGGGTCCGATGGGGATCCCGAGGTCGGGATCCTG
>JALUUN010000423.1 GCA_027021325.1 Planctomycetota bacterium | reverse complement strand
TCAGCCGCTACCAGCTGCGAGACTCGACCCTGGACGATCGCGATCAGGATCTCTTCACCTGGCTCGGCCTCGAGGGCGGCTCGAAGCATCGGGATCCGGTGACGGTCTCCCTGGCGGGCCGCTCGGCCTGGGACCTGGAGGGCGATGGGCTCGGCGCCTTCGGCAACAGCCTCTCCACCCTCGAGGACACCCGGGGCGGCCGCCACGACCTGCGCCTGTATCGGGCCTGGGCCGGCTTCCACGACTGGATTCCCGGCGGCGAGGTCCGGATCGGGCGCCAGAACCTGTTCCAGGCTCCGGTCCTCCTGCGCCTCGACGGAGCCTGGCTCCGCGCCCCGGCCGCCCTTGCCGGCCTGCCGGGTGAGTTCCAGGGCTACGCCGGGCGCCCCAACCACTACTGGGAAGGCTCCGCCCGCGGTGACGCCGCAGCCGGCGCTTCCCTGGACCTGTCCCCCTGGAAGGGCGGGCAGACGCGGCTGGACTTCATGCATCTGCGGGACCGGCGCTTCTTCGGCGAGGCCTCGAACAATCTCGTCGCGGGGACGGTCTCCCAAGCCGGCTGGGACGGCTCCTGGTGGGCGTCCCTGAGCGGATCCTTCCTCGACGGGAGCCAGAGGGACCTGGACCTCCAGGGCTTCTGGAGCGATGTGGACCGGGGCTGGCAGCTCCAGTTCTTCGCCCACGCCTTGCGCTCGCGCCAGTCCGTGAACACCCTGGAGTTCGATCCCCTGACCGCCGTGCTCCTTCCCGAAGAGCCCTTCTACGAGGCCCAGCTCCAGGCCTCCAAGCGCCTGGCCGTGGCGCCGCTCGGCCTCGGCAGCGCCTGGCGTCTGGAAGGCGGGGCCTACGGACGCCAGCTTCGGGACGGCGCCCGCGAGTCGGAGTTCAACCGCTCCTACCAGCGCTTCTGGCTCGGTGCCGCCCTGGAGGATCTTCCGTGGAAGGGCGCCGAGGTCTCCGTCCACGGCGAGTCCTGGGACTCGGGGACCGACGAGATCCTGAGCGCCTCGGCGGAGCTGCGGGTACGCTTCGCCGAGGCCTGGGATGTGAGCCTGGGGACCCACTACAGCCTCTACCAGTACGACTTCTTCGCCCAGCTGGAGCGGGACAACGTCCGCAGCTGGACCCTGCGGGTGAAATGGCAGGCCCTGGAAGACCTGCGCCTGCAGACCTCCCTGGAGATCCTCGAGGACGACATCGAGGACTTCCAGGTGTTCTGGATCCAGGGGGAGGTGGATTTCTGATGTCCGACCGTCACGCGCACTTCCGGATGGCTGCCCTGGCTCTCGGTGCCCTGGTCTGGGCCTGCTCTCTGGTTTCGACCGAGCCGCCGCTGGTGCCGGGACGGGCCGGCGAGTTCCCCCACGACGTCCACTTGAGCGACGCCGTCGGTCTGAGCTGCGTGGACTGCCACGTCGGCGCCCTGGAAGAGAACCGGGCCGGCATGCCGCCCGTCAGCCTGTGCCTCCTCTGCCACGCCGGGGACGACAGCGGCGGAGGCGGCGCGGCGGCGCCCCTCGATCCCGGCGATGAGTTCGGGGAGGCGCCCCTGGATCCGGAGGACGAGTTCGGCGGGGAAACGCCCCTGGACCCGGACGCGGAGTTCGGCCAGGAGACGCCCCTGGACCCGGACACGGAGTTCGGCCAGGAGACGCCCCTGGACCCGGACACGGAGTTCGGCCAGGAGCCACAGCTGGACCCGGACACGGAGCTTCCCCGGGATCCCGGCGCCGACCAGGAATCCGAGGGACTGCCCTCTCTCCTCGCTGCCTTCGTCCTCGAGGGCCAGGAGACGCCCACCTGGACCCAGGCGACTCGGGCCTCCATCGAGGTCGTCTTCTCCCACCGCACCCATTCCGGCGCCGGCGTCTCCTGCCTCGAATGCCACGCCGGCATCGACCGCAGCCGCGCCGTGGACCGGAGCGTCTTCGTTCCCATGGCTGCCTGCGTCCGCTGCCACGAGGACCGCGCCGTCCAGGACGGCGGCTGCCGGAGCTGCCACCCGGGCGTGGACGGCTCCTGGAAGCCGCCGAGCCACGACGCCCACTGGGAGCTCTTCCACGGCCGCGCCAGTCGTATGCCTGCCGTGACCACGGCCCAGGACTGCAGCCTCTGCCACGGCCCCGATCTCCCGGCCCGATCCTGCGAGAGCTGCCACCTGAGCATGCTGCCCCAGGACCACACGCCCTTCTTCCGCAACACCGGCCACGGCATCCTCGCCCGCTTCGACCGCGGCCGCTGCCAGGCCTGCCACCAGGAGGACGCCTGCCTGCAGTGCCACGAGCTCACCCGGCCCCGGAGCCACGTCCCGGGCTTCGGGGAACCGGCCAACCAGCACTGTCTGAGTTGCCATCTCGGAGCGGGGAGGAACCAGAACGGCTGCTACGTCTGCCACCAGGACGGCGCCCCGTCCCACGACCTGGCGCCGGTGCCGCCGCCGACCGTGCCTGCCCACGAGACCGCCAACGCCTGCATGACCTGCCACGCGAGCATCCAGCCGCCCAACCACCCGGTGGCCGGGGACGGCGCCTGGTGCCGCATCTGCCACCAATGAGACCCTCCTTCGCCTGGCTCGCCCCCGGCCTCGCCGCCCTGGCGCTCCTGGCCGCCTGCAAGGGCGAGGGTCCGAAGAAGACCGCCGGAGAGCTGGACGGCGGCCCGCCGCCCCATCCCCCCGTCTACCGGCCCCTGGAGACGCGGCCGGTGGTGGACCGCCTCGAGGTGCAGATGGCCTGGAACGCCGACGACGGCCTGCTCTACGGCCGCCTGCGCTTCGACGCACCCCGCGGCACGCGGGACCGCTTCTGGCGCTTCGAGGACGGCGCCTGGCGGCTGCGTGGGACTCCGAGGCGGGAATCCTTCGAGGAAGGTGAGGTCCTGGCCGCCGAGCAGAGTCTGGCCATCGCCTGGAACAATCCCGCAGTGGCCAACGACCTCCCCAACTTCGGGCTCCTCGGCTGCATGCTCGCCTGCCACGACGGTGCCACCTTCCAGCCGGACTGGTCCGAGGACGGCCTCGACCTGGAGACCGAGGCCGCCACCATGCGCCTGCCCGACACCGCCTTCTACTCCGGGAGCGGCCTCGACCTCTGGCAGTGGGGCGCCCAGACCTCGGGCCACGGCTACTGGCTCGACCAGGTCCTGGACACGACCCTGCCGCAGGACGGGGACGCCCGCCGGCCGGACCCGGCGGGCACCACGCCCTGGACCGAGAACCCTCTGGTGGACGGGCATCCCGCCTTCGTCTACGACCCGGCGACCACCGCCGGCGGCCGCTTCGCCGTGCCCTCCGCGGAACTGGCCGACAGCCCGGACTTCCTTCTCGAGGATGCCAGCGCTCCGGCCGGGATCGACGGCCTGGTGACGCCCAAGTCCCTCGCCTGGGATGAGGCGGCGCTCCAGGGCTACGTGCCCCGGGAAGGCGACACCGTGCCCGCAACCCTGCTGCGCGCCCCGGACGGCAGCAACGACGACGTCCTGGCGGTCCTGAGCCCCGATGCCGGCGGCACCAGCCTGGAGCTCAGCCGCTGGGAGGATGGGGTCTGGACCGTGGTCTTCACCCGCGCCCTGTCCACGGGCTCGATCTTCGATCACGCCTTCGCCGAGGGCGACCAGGTGGACGTCGGCTTCGCCCTGCACACCGGCGAAAGCATCGGCCGCGATCACTACGTGAGTCTGCCCCTGACGGTCTGGATCGAGGAAGCAGGGAACCCGAACGGGGGCATCGGCAGCGACTACACCGTGACCCGGATCACCGGCGCCGGTCTGGTCCCCGACTTCGACGACACCAGCACCTTCCCGATCCTGCAGGTGGATCTGTTCCTGCCCGGCGTCGTCTCCTGGGAGTTCCTGACCGACACCCGCGACGCCGACTTCCTCTTCGGCCAGCGCCACGGCGGCGCCGACAGCCTGGTCTCGGCCCTGAACGGGCCGGCCTTCACCGGCTGCGAGGTGTGCCACGTGGTGCGGGAGGACGACCCCGACGCCGGTGTCGTGATCGGCGGCCCCCTGGAACTCCGGACCCCACGCCGGGGCGGACTCTTCGAGGCCACCCCCCTGAGCTTCGAGGCCAATGTGCAGCCGGTCCTCGAGACTCGATGCGGAAGCTGCCACGCCCCTGGAGGCGTGGCGCAGAGCCTGCCCTTCAGCGGCGTCCCCGACACGCAGGTCTACGAGAACCTGGTGGCCACGGGCCATGTGGACTGGCGCCGGCCGCCGCTCTCCAACCTGCTCCAGATCCCCGCGGCCGACCTCGACGGAAACCATCCGGCCACCGGCCCGCTCGCGGGCTTCGACGGCAGTCAGGATCTGCGGCGCATCCTGTACTGGCTGCTCTACGACGCACCCGAGAACTGAAGAAGAACCCGCCCATGCGCCTCGCCGCCCGCCACCTGCTCTTCGCCTCCCTCGCCCTGGGCCTGGCCGGCACCGGCCTCCTGGCCTCCCAGGATCCGCCGCCGAGGAAGCCGCCCCAGCCCCAGGACTCGGCGAAGTACATCGGCGCCCGCGTCTGCCGCAACTGCCATCGCCTGCCGGAGAAGGGCAACCAGTACGACCACTGGGGACGGAAGACCCCGCACGTGAACGCCTTCAAGACCCTGGGCACCGAGAAGGCCCGGGAGGTCGCCCGGGAACGCGGTATCGAGGATCCCCAGAAGGCCCCGGAGTGTCTGCGCTGCCATCTCACCGCCTACGGCAGGCCCATGGAGGACTTCGAGCGGACCTTCGAACGCGTCCGCACCTGGGGTGTGCAGTGCGAGAGCTGCCACGGACCAGGCAGTGCCCACCGCACCCTGCGCACGCGAGCAGCGGCCCGCCAGAGCCCGCAGGAGGCGAAGCGGCTCACCACCATCGACATCCCGCCGGGCGAGATCCGCATTCCGGACGAGGCCGCCTGCCGGTCCTGCCACAATCCCGAGTCGCCGACCTACAAGCCCTACGACCACAAGACCTTCCTCGCCCGCGTGGCCCACCCCAACCCCATGCGCGGGAAGAAGAAACAGGCAGGCGGGAAGGAGCAGGAGCCGGAAGGAGACGCCGGCGGGTCCGGCACCGGCCTTCGCTGAAGGAGAAGCCGCCAGATCTGGGCTGGGAGAAGAGGGGAGGAGCCGGCCACACCACGGGGCCGGCTCCGGTCCTTCCCCGGCCGGTATACTTCTTCCAAGTCCGGGACCTCGACAAGGTTCCCATCCCCGACCCATCCCCCCCGGAACCGCCCATGTCGCGCCAAGCACGCCTCTTGTGTGTCCTGGCGGCGGCCGTCGGCCTCACCGCCCTGGCCGCCTCCGGAACCGCCGCCGTTCTCTACTCCTTCGGTCCGCCCGATGCCACCGCCTCCGATCCGCCGAACTACGACAACTGCACCCTCTGTCATGTCGGGAGTGCGGTGAACGCCGGCTCCGGGGAGGTCCGGATCGACGGCGTGCCCGCGGCGTACACCCCCGGCGCGACCTACACCCTGACCGTCAGCCTCAGCGACGGAACGGCCTCGCGCTGGGGCTTCGAACTCGTGGCCCTGGACGAGAGCGGCAATGGCGCCGGCACCATCACCATCACCGACGCCGCCCGGACCCAGGTCTCGGTGAGCGGCAACCGCAGCTACGTCAAGCACACCAGCACCGGCACCGACACCGGTCAAACCGGCGGCACCTCCTGGAGCTTCGACTGGACGGCACCCGCCATGGGCACCGGCACGGTCTTCTTCTACGTCTCCGGCAACGCCGCCAACGGCAACTCCAGCAGCAACGGCGACCTGATCTACAACTCGGCCACGGCCGCCGCCGAAGCCGGAACCGCCTACGCCGACGCCACCCTCGTGATGCAGCCGGATTCGGCCTTCATCGCCCGCGGCGGTTTCTGGACCGTCTACACCCGTGTCCGGAACCACCTCGCGAGCAGCTGGACGCCGGTCTTCGTCAGCAACGTGACCCTGCCCACCGGCTCGGTATTCCCCGGACCCAACCAGTTCCTGGAGAATCCCATCAACCACCCCCTGGTCGCGGAAGGACTGGCCACCGGGTCCATCACCCACTTCATCCCGAGCTCGGCGCCCATCGGCACCTACACCTACAACGGCTTCCTGGGCCTGCTGCCGAACATCCTGATCGACACCGACAGCTTCAGCTTCACGATCTTCTAGGGATCCCCGGATTCCCCTTGCCGGCGGTCCTCCCCGGGGGAGGGCCGCCGGTCCCCCTTGCCGGAGCGCCCCAGGCCGGCCCGGAGCTCGCGCCACTCCGCCGGGAACAGGCGCGCCGCGCTCCCCAGGGAAGCCCCCAGCCCGGCCAGGACGGCCAGGGCGAGGCCGGCGGGAGTGGCCGCAGCCGAAGCGAGGAGGGCCGCGGCCCCCCCCGCGGCGGCCAGGGCGGCGGCGGCGGGCAGGGCGAGACGCAGCAGCCGCAGGGGCCGCAACGGCAGGCGGATCCCCAGGCCCGGCAGGCCGCGCAGGAGCAGCAGGGCCTGCAGGGCCAGGGCCGCCGAGGTGGCGTAGCCCGCCCCCTCGACGAAATCCGGTTCCAGAAGCAGGAGATCCAGGACCAGGTTCACCGGCACCACCGCGCCGGCGATCCAGGCCGGCCCCCGGTAGTCGCCCCGCGCCTGACGCAGGCGGGTGAGGATGCCGGCGGCGGCGGCGAAGGGCAGGCCCCAGAGGTAGGCGCGCAGGGTTCGCGCCAGCACCTCGCTGTCGCCCGGGGTGAAGGCGCCGTGTTCGAAGAGGACCGTGACCACGGGCAGAGCCAGGACGAAGAGCCCGGCGGCGGCGGCCAGGATCAGGAGCAGGGTGGACTCCAGGGTGCGCGCCGCCGAACGACCCAGTTCCTCGTAGCGGCCCTGGGCGCTGAGACGCGCGAACAGGGGGAGGGTGCCGGTGGCCGCCGCGATGCCCACCAGGGCCAGGGGAAGCTGGAGCAGGCGGTTCGCCAGCCAGGTGTAGGTGTTCGCGGCCTCGTCCACGAGCATCTGGACCAGGACCTGGTCCAGGGCGAGGTGGACCTGGACCACGGCCAGGCCGAGGAGGGCGGGAAAGAAGCTGCGCAGGGCGCGGCGGACGCGCCCGTCGCCGGGCCGGAAGGCCGGCCGCAGGGGGTAGCCCGCCGCCCGCAGGCCCGGCGCCTGGAGGAGCCACTGGAGCAAGCCCCCGGCGACCAGGGCAAGGCACAGCCGCCGCGCATCCCCGAGACCGAGAGCCGGTTCCTCCGAGGAAAAGCGCAGGCCCAGGAGCGTCGAGATCCAGACCAGGTTCAGCAGAGCCGGGGCCAGGGCCGGCAGGAGGAAGCGTCCGGATTGGTGCTGCGGGGCGGCCAGGAGCGCCGTCAGGCAGATGGGAACCACATAGGGCAGGAGGATCGCCGCCAGCTCCAGGGTCCAGCGGCCGCTCCCCGGCGGCCTCGCGGCGAGGACCGAGAGAAGCAGCCCTTCCCCTCCGGCGGTCAGGGCCAGGAGCAGGAGGAGCAGGAAGCCGTGGAAGCGGGCGAAGAGCCCGCGCGCCGCGTCCTCGCCGGCCTCCTCCCGGGCGCGGGCCAGGGCCGGCAGGACGGCGGCGCCGACGGCGCCCTCGCCGAACAGGCGCCGGAAGAGGTTGGGGACGACCCAGGCCAGGGCGAAGGCGCCGGTGACCGGCGTCACGCCGAAGAAGGCGGCCATCAGGGCGTCGCGCAGGAAGCCAAGGACGCGCGAACCAGCGGTCCAGAGGCTCGTCACCAGGGCGCCGCGCAGGGCGGTGCGTCCGCCGGCGGCAAGGCTCTCGGAGCCGCCCGGGCGGTGGCCTGCGTCGCGGTTTCCGTTCCCCGGAGAGGGCATCTAGGATCGGTGCATGCGCCTGGCCTTCGACGCTCGGGACCGCCGCAAGCCACACTCATCCTATGCGCGCACCCTGAGCCTCCTCCAGGAATCCGCCCGGGCGGTCGGCCTCGAAGCGGAGGAGTGGACCGACGGGCCCTGCGGCGCCGAAGTCCTCTGGTCCCCCCAGCGCAAGCCCGCGCCGGTCCGGGGGCCGCGTCAGGTCCTTACGGTCCACGACATCAATCCCCTGGTCCCCGGGACCCGCGGCCGCCTCGCCCGGATCCGGCGTGAACTGGGCTTCCGCCTGTCCATGCGCCGCACCCGGCGCCGGGCCTGGCGCCTGGCGACGGACTCCGAGGACGCCGCCCGCCGCCTGCGCCAGGCCTTTCCCGGGCCGGGGCCGCGCCTCGGCGTCGTGCCCCTCTACGCCTCCTCCCGCTTCCGGCCGGGGCCGCCCCCGGCCGCACTCCTCGAGCGCCTCGGCCTGGCCCCGGGATACCTCCTGTTCGTCGGCGCCCTGCGCCGCCACAAGAACTGGGAGCTCCTGCTCCAGGCCTATGCCCGACTCCCCGCCTCCCTGCAGCGCAGCCGGCCCCTGGTCCTGGCCGGTCCGCCTCGGAGGCAGGAGACGCGGGCGCAGCGCCTGGCGCAGGAGCTGGAGATCGCGGGGCAGGTCCGGCTCCCCGGCATCCTGGGGGATGAGGACCTCGCCGGCCTCCTGCGCGGAGCCGGACTCTTCCTCTTCCCCTCCCTGGCCGAGGGCTTCGGCCTGCCCCCCCTGGAGGCCCTGGCCTCGGGAGTGCCCGTCCTCTCCTCGGACCGGACC
>JALUUN010000422.1 GCA_027021325.1 Planctomycetota bacterium | reverse complement strand
ACTGGCTCGAGGAGGCGGGCCTGGCCACGGAGCCGACGCTCCGGACCCTCGGCGCCCAGGTGGCCGGGGCCCTGGCAGCCCTGCACGCCGCCGGCCTCCTGCATCTGGACGTCAAGCCCGAGAACCTGATGTGGGACGAAGACCGCGCCGTCCTCCTGGACCTCGGCTTCGTGCGTCCGGAGAGCGGCGGCGAGAACGCCGGCCAGGGCGCCGGCAGCCGCGAGGCGGCCCCGGCCGCGTCCACGGCCTCGAGTTCCGGAATGCCCTTCCTGGGCACGCCGGCCTACGCCGCCCCCGAACTCCTCCTGGCCGGGCGGCTGTCCCCGGCGGCGGACCTCTTCTCCCTCGGTGTCACCCTCTACGAGTGCGCCACCGGCCTGCGCCCCTTCGGCGACGAGGGCCGCTTCGGCCTCTTCGAGGCCCGGCGCACGGCAGTGGTCCGCAGGCCCAGCACCATCCAGCCCCGGCTCTCGCCCTTCTTCGACGCCCTGGTCCTCTGGCTTCTCGCCTCCGACCCCGGGGACCGGCCGGCCTCGGCCCTGGAGGTCCAGCAGATCCTGCAGCAGGGCGAGCAGAGCTCCTGGTGGCGGGAACAGGGCGAACCCGAGCCACGCCTCCATGTCCTCCCGCGCAGCCCCCTGCCCCTGGCCGACCGCCTGGAGGAGATCGGGAGCCTCCAGGCCGCTTTCCACGAAGCGGTGCAGGACCGGGAGCCCTTGCTCCTGGACCTGTGCGGGCCGCCCGGCGTCGGCAAGACCCGCCTCGCCTTCGAACTCGGACGCCGGGTACGCCTGCGGCCGGATGCGCCGCCGTTCCTCTATGGCCGCTACCCGCGGCTGGGCTCCTTCTCGGTCTTCCAGGCCCTGCGCGACGCCCTGTCCCGCTCCCTCGGGCTGGTGCCCGGGGAACCGCCGCACCCGGTCACGCGCCGGCGTCTGGAGGCCTCTCTGCCTCCCGGCGGCGCCGCCACCCTCCTCGGCATCCTGGAGGGCCGGGCCTTCAATCGCGGCCGCCGCCACCGGGCCTTCCTGGACTGGTTCCGGGCCCTCGGGGAGGAGGGCCCCTTCGTCCTGTTCCTGGACGACGTCCAGGAGGCCGGACCGCCCCTCTGGGCGCTCCTCGGGGAGGCCTTGCAGGAGAGCGGCCTTCCGGCCCTGTTCCTGACCGCCGGGCGTGAGACGGAAGGCTCGCCGGAGGCCCGGCGTGCACGGGCCGATGTCACCGGCCATCCGCGCGCCCGCCGGCTGCGCCTGGGGGCGCTCCCGGAGGCCGAGGTGCGTACCCTCCTGCGGCGCCTCTTCGAGCCGGGCGAGCTCTCCGAGCGTCTGGCCGCGGACTTCCTGGCCGCCTGCCGCGGCAATCCAGGGATTCTGGCGGACATCCTGCGCCTGCTCCGGGGCCGCGGCGAACTCCAGGGCCGGCCGGGGAGCCTGCGTCCGGCACGGCGGCCGTTGCGGATTCCCCTCACCGGGGACGAGGAAGCGATCCTGCGTCAGGAGTTCGAGGGGCTGCGCGAGGAGGAACGCGATCTGCTGGCCTGGGCGGCCATTCTCCAGCCTCCGGTGACGCCGTCCGAAGCGGCGCGCCTCGCCGGCCGCTCCGAGACCCGGACCGCCCGGCTGTTGGCGACCCTGGCCGAGCGGGGCTGGCTGGACGTCGAGCAGGGCGGCTACCGCTTCGCCCGGCCGGCACAGCGCGCCGCCATCTGGCGCGCCCTGGAGGAGGAAGACCGCCGGGCACGTCACCGCCGCGCCCACGCGCTCCTGTCCCTGGAAGCGCAGCGGCACCGTCCAGGTTCGACAGCTCTCTACGTCCATGCGCATTTCGGCGCTCTCCACGCCGAGGCCCTGCGGCACGGACTCCCCCTGCTGGAGCGGCTCCTGGCCCAGGGCGCCTTCCCCCGGGCCGAACTGACCCTGGAGCAGCTGCAGGAGCACGCGGCAGCCCTCGGCGAGAGCCGCCTGAGCCTGGAGCTTCGCTGCCGGCTCGCGGTCGCCCGGGCGCGCCTCGCAGGCCGCGCCGGACGGCACGAGGAGGAGGCCCGGCTCCTTCGCGAGGCAGGGCGCCTGGCCCATGAACTCGACGACGACCACCTGCGCGCCCGGGTCCACCTCGGGCTGGCTCGTCACGCCCGCTCCCTCGGTCTGGTCGGCGCCGCACGGATCCACCTGGCGCGGGTGCGGGAGCTCGGCGGTGTGGAGGCGGGTTCCACCAGCTGAGGCCGCGGGCGCCCCGGCGGCCACCCCTCAGGCCAGGGCCCGGGCCTCGCTCCACCGCTCCGGCAGGGAAGCCGGCACCTGGCCCGCGTGCTTGCGGAAGAAGCGCAGGAAACGCTGCCAGCGGACCTCGGCGCGCGCCGGTTCCAGGGGACCGGGCCGCCGCCGGGCGCCGGCCAGGTCGATCACCCAGAGCCGGCCGTCGGAGTCCACCAGGAGGTTGCCCGGATGGAGGTCCGGGATCTCGACCCCGGCCTCGAAGAGGCGGGCGAGGAGACGCACTCCCTCCCTCAGGAGACCCGCCTCGTGGCGGCACTCGAAGAGGGTGCGGGCGCCGGGCACCTCGGCGGTCACCAGGTCCTGCCGCCAGCGCAGGCCGCGGCGGCCGGCCCGGGCCAGGAGGACCTCGGGGGTGGGCAGGCCCTCCCGGCGGAGGGCCTCGCTCAGGGCGACCTCCTGCTGCAGGCGCCCCGGCGTCCAGAAGCCGTCGCCCAGGAGGCGCCCCGCGAGGCCGCCATGACGGTTGTGGCGCCAGATCCCCGGCCGGCCGGCCAGGAGCAGGCGCCGCGCCGGAGCGCGCCCGCGGCCCGCCGCCGCACCCGCCGCCTCCCGGAGGAGGCGGTCCCCTTCGCGCAGCCAGGCCTCCCCGTCGAGGCCCGGGCGCAGCTCGTCGCGCAGCCAGAGGAGAGCGTCGCGCCCGCGGAGGAGGGTGAGGCCCATGACGCCCGCCGGCCGGAGACGGCCAGCGCGGGCCTATCGTAGCGGCCTTGCCCCGGCAGACGCCCTCCGGCCATGTCCCCGGCCCCGCCCCGGATCCTCGTCCTCCGTCTCAGCGCCCTGGGCGATCTCGTCTTCGCGCTGCCGGCGCTCCAGGCCCTGCGCCACCAGTTCCCGCAGGCCCACCTGGCCTGGCTCACCGAGGACCGCCATGCCGGACTGCTGCGCGGACACCCCGAGGTGGACGAGGTCCTGGTCTTCCCGCGCTCTCTCTGGCGCGGCACCCGCGGCTTGCGTCGCCTGCCGGCCCTGGGAGCCCTGGCCGACCACCTCCTGACCCTGCGCCGGGGCCGGCCCTGGGATCTGGTCCTGGACTTCCAGGGCAACTTGAAGTCGGCCCTGCACCTTCTCTTCCTCCCTCTGGAACGGAGCGTCGGCTTCGACCGGCCGGTGGCTCGGGAGGGCGCCTGGCGTTTCCTGCGCGAGCGGGTCCCCGATCCGGGCCGCGTGCACCGCTCCGAACGGGATCTGGCCCTGGTCCGGCACCTCGGCTACCGCGGCCCCATCCCGCAGCCCGCTCCCTGGCCCCTGTCTCGCCAGGCGCGGGAGGCCGTGGATCTGCGCCTCGGCCATGAGCTCGCGACGCCGCCTCGCGCCCGGCCCGGCGGGCCGGTGGTCCTCCTGCACGTCGAGGTCAGCGACTACGGCCGCGACAAGGAGTGGCCGCAGGAGCGCTGGCGGGAGCTCGCCGCAGGGCTCGCCGCCGCCGCCGGGGCCCGGGTCCTGGTCCTCTGGACCGCCGCCAGCCGCCGCCGGGCCCTCGACTTCGTCCAGGCCGCAGAGGGCGCCTGCGAACTGGCGCCGCCGACCCCCGACCTGGAGCACCTGATGGCCCTGACCGACCGCGCCAGCCTCCTGATCGGGACCGACAGCGGTCCGGTCCACCTCGCCGCCCTCCGCGGCACCCGCGTCCTGGCCCTGTTCGGGCCGACCGACCCTCTGCGCTACCGGCCGCCCGGACCGCGCGTCGAGGTCCTGAGCGCCCTGGCCGAAGGCCAGGAACCGCCGCCCCGGGACCGGAGCCGGCGCAGCCCGCTGATGGAGGCCCTGGACACACCCAGGGTGCTGGAAGCGGCCCTGGGCATGCTTTCGACCTCCTCCTGAGGGGCCCGTCCAGAACGCGGGGCTCCGCGGGACGGCCGCCCGCGGAGCCCCTGCCCGGATCCGGGATCACTCGACGACGCTCAGGGTTTGGTCCGTCGCCACATTGTTCAGGGTGGTGACGTTGCCGCTCGGCCAGAGCACTTCGACCCGCTTGACCGTCTGCAGGTTGCGGGTGCCGAAGTGGACCACAAGGTCGTCCTGGCTGTGGGCGCTGGAGCCGCCCTTGACGACGCGCATGAGCGAGCGCTCGGCACCGCCCGGGGAGTCGAAGAAGAGGCGCACTTCGGCGCCGATGGCGCTCCGGTTGCTCGCCGTTCCTTCCAGACGCAGCTTCAGCCAGTGGTTGTTCGTGATCGTGTCGTTGCGCCACAGGCGAAGCGTGCCGCCTTCGGCGATGGTGGCGAGATCCAGGTCGCCATCGTTGTCGTAGTCGGCGGTGGCGGAGCCGCGTCCCGACTCGTTGACCTGGAAGCCCGCCGGGAATCCCACGGACTGGAAGCGAAGGTTGCCCCGGTTCCAGAACAGGTGGCTGGTGAAGCCATCCATGGTGTTCACGTAGAGATCCTCGAGGCCGTCGTGGTCCACGTCGAACCAGTTGCAGCCCCAGGAGTTCGTGGATCCGATCCCGAGCTGGATGGCGGTGGTGTCCTGGAAGGTCCCGTCGCCGTTGTTGATGTAGAAGGAGTTCTGGAGCGTCTGGTCCAGCATGTTGTCGAACATGTCGGTGATGTAGACGTCCCAGTCCCCATCCAGGTCCGGATCGGCGACGTCGATGCCCATGGCGGCGCCGGTGTCGTCGCCGACGCCCGGGCTGAGGCCGGTGGTCTCGATGAACATGCCGTTGGTGTTCCCCCAGATCTGGTCGTAGTGGTAGGGGTCCGGATCGTGGACGTTGCCGACCCACATGTCGGGCCACTGGTTGCCGTCGAAGTCGGCGGAGATCCACACCAGGCCCGGCCGGTTCCGGTTCGGATCGGTGCCGTCGTTGAGGCCGGCGGCGACGGTAGCGTCACTGAAAGTCCCATCGCCGTTGTTGCGGTAGAGCTTGTCCATATTGCCCAGACCGCCTCCACCCTGGAGAACCCAGTGCACCACGTAGAGATCCACCCAGCCGTCACGGTCGTAGTCGATCCAGCCGCCCGTCGAGGAGCGGTAGGCGGGATAGGCGCCAAAGGGAGGGTTGGCGGCATCATCCACGCCGGCGAGGGAGCCGATCTCGTTGAACAGGGGCTGGCCGGCGAGGATCTGGCCGCCGTTCTCCATGAAGCGGTTGCGCAGAAGCAGGTTCGGAGGGCCGTCCTCGCTGTTGAACCCCCAGAGATCGAAGTTCTCGTTGTCCGTGAAGATGTAGATGTCGTTGTCGCCGTCGTTGTCGTAGTCGGCGTAGACCGCGCCCATCATGTCGTACTCGGGAAGGACCGGCAGCAGGTCGTCCCGCAGGTCGAAGGTGCCGTCACCGTTGTTCAGCCAGAGGTGTTCCTCGAGGCCGATACCGTTGGTCGCGAAGAGATCGGCGAAACCGTCGTTGTTCACGTCCACCCAGACCAGGCCCAGGCCATGGCCACTGGTGACGTGGTACTGATGGTTCGGATCGAGGACGGAAGCCGTGACGTCGGTGAACTGGGCCGGAGCCGCCGAAGCGGCCACCAGGGCGGCGCCCAGGGCGCCGAAGGGGAGGAATCGTCGCATGGGTCTCGAGGGGGAGGGTAGCTCGGGGTTCGGGAGCGGGAAGGGCCCGGGGGCAGGGCCGGTGCGCCCGGCAGCGGGCGTTACTCGATCAGAATCAGTTCCTGGTCCACGGCCACATCGGTCAGGAGGTCGACCTGGCCGCTCGGCCAGCGCACCTCCAGCTCGCGCACGACCGGCGCCAGATTGAGGCCGAAGTGAACCGTCAGTTCGTTCTGGGAATGGGCGCCGGAGCCGCCCTTCACCGTGCGCACGAGTTCAGTCATCTGCGGGCCGACACGCACCTTGACGATGGCGCCGATGGCGCTGCGGTTGCTCACGGTCCCTTCGAGGCGCACCTTGAGCCAGTGGTAGGGAACGTCCGTGTCGTTCCGGAACAGACGCATCGACGCGTTGTGGCTCACCAGGGCCACGTCCAGGTCTCCGTCCAGGTCGTAGTCGGCGACAGCGGCGCCGCGGCCCTTTTCGTCGGCATTCCGGAACCCCGCCTGCCATCCGACCTGCAGGAAGGTCCGGTCCTGCTGATTCCAGTACAGGTAGGGGGGGATGCCGCCCATTCCATTCATGAACATGTCTTCATACCCGTCACGGTCGAAGTCGGCGAAGATCACGGCCCAGGAGTTGTTCCCCTCGGCACCCACAAGGGAAGCAACGTTGTCGGTGAAGGTTCCGTCGCCGTGGTTGATGTAGAAGGGGTTGCCATCGGACTGATCGACGGGGTTGACATACATGTCCGAGATCCAGAGATCGAAATCGCCATCCAGATCGAAGTCGCCGACGTCGGCACCCATTCCCGCACCGCTGTCATCGCCGAAGCCGGGGCTCAGGGAGGTGGCATCCATGAAGGTGCCGTCCTGGTTGTTGAGCCAGATCTGGTCATAGTGGTGGGGATCGGGATTGTGCACGTTGACGACGATCATGTCCGGCCAGTCATCCCCGTTGAGGTCGGCCGAGACCCAGCCCAGGCCGGCGCGGATCTGGTTCGGGTCGGTGCCGTCCGGGAGCCCGGCCTGCACGGTCACATCGGTGAAGGTGCCGTCGCCGTTGTTGCGGTAGAGGATGTCCAGGTTGCCGACGTTGGTGTTCTCCTGGAGAACCCAGTTCACCACGTAGAGGTCCACCCAGCCGTCGCGGTCGAAGTCGAGCCAGCCCCCGGTCGAAGAGCGGTAGCCCTGGTAGGCACCGGTCTCGGGGTTGCCCAGGGTGGTGACGCCGGCGGCCTGGGCCACCTCCAGGAACAAGGGGGCGCCATTGGGGATCTGGTTGCCGGATTCGACGAACTGGTTCTGCAGCAGCAGGTTCGCCGGCCCGGTCGGGTCGTTGCTCAGCCAGAGCTCGAAGTCCTCGTTCTCCGTGAAGACATAGATGTCCTGGTCGCCGTCGTTGTCGTAGTCGGCGAAGATCGCCCCCATCATGTCCACGTCGGGCAGCGGCGGCAGCAGGTCGTCCCGCTTGGTGAAGGTCCCGTCGCCGTTGTTCAGGTAGAAGTGCTCGTCCATCCCGAAGCCGTTGGTGACGAAGATGTCGGGATAGAGGTCGTTGTTGGCATCGATCCATACCAAACCGATGCCATGGCCGGTGGCCGACCAGTACATGTCCGTGAGGTCCAGGCCGGCGGCGGTGGAGACGTCCGTGAACTGGGCGCGGGCCGGAGCTGCGAGGGCCAGGGCCGCCAGGGCGAGAGAGCGGAGGGAACAGGGAGGGCAGAGCCGCATGTCCGGGAACGAGGGGAGGGGGGGAAGGGAACCTCCCGGGGGCAGGGAGGGCGGAGGGGAGGAAGGAACCCGAACGGTGCTTCGCACCGAGGGGTTTCCGGCCTCAATCCTACCCTACGGGGACTCTCCGTGGGTCTCCCCGGCCCGGGAACCGGGCTCCGGATCCACGCCCAGACCGTCGGCGATGCGATTGATGTAGTTGAAGTAGGCCACGACCTGCGCGGCGTCGTGCAGTTCGCGGTCCGTAAACCCTTGACTTCGCAAGGCTTGGAGGTCCTCCTCGGCGCATCCGGCGGGCTCCCGCGTGAGTCTCTCCGCCCAGGCGCAGAGGGCCCGCTCCCGGGGCTCCAGGGGGGCCGTCTCCCAGCCCCCCCGCTCCAGGTGATCCGCCAGCGCCTTCTCGCCGACCTCGACACGGAGGTCGTGGGCGTGGGCCCGGATTCAGTAGTGGCAGCCGTTGGCGCGGCTGACGACCACGGCCAGGGTCTCGCAGAGGCGCCTCGGCAGGCTCGAGTCCCGGAGCATGACCGCAGCGTAGAGGCCCATGGAGGCCCGGAGCTGCGGCGGGTTCAGGCTCTGGACACGCAGGATGTTCCACACCCTGCCGGCGCGCCGGCGTGCGTCCTCGTAGATCCGCGCCAGGAGGCCGCGGGCCTCCTCCTCTCCCACCTGCTCGATCCATGCCATGGCCGGTCCTCCTCAGGCTTCGCTGCGCGGCCGCTCCACCTGGATGCGGCGCTCCACCGGAGCGTAGCCGCTCCCGCCGAGACGGCCCACCGGCTGCAGCAACTCCTCGCGCACATGGCCGGCCTCGTTGACGAGCTCCGGCGCCAGCCGGAAGGCCAGGATCTCCAGGACCAGGAAGTCCACGGGGCCGTCCCCGAATTCCAGGTGCCGGTGCAGGCGCGCCTCCAGGCGCACCCGCGCCCGGGCCAGGCCGGGCACGCCCACCCGCAGGCTGGGGGCCGTCTCCAGCCCCAGGGCCTCGACCTCGCTCTCCTCGGGCGACAGCTCCGCGGAACTCGCCACCACCGCCTCCAGGTCCGGCAGCTCCACGAGGTGGATCACGGCCTCGCCGGTCCGCAGGAGGTTGCGGGTCGTGTCCTTGGGCTCACCGTCCCGGCGGCCGATGCCGAGC
>JALUUN010000421.1 GCA_027021325.1 Planctomycetota bacterium | reverse complement strand
GAGGCGCAGGGGATCGCCGTCCTCGAGGAAAGGCACCTCCGGCGGCCAGAAGTCCTCCACGTCGGAGAAGGTGACCGGCTTCAGCCCTGGAGGCGCTGCACGGGGCTTGCGCCGGCCGGGCCCGCGGCTGAGGCCTCCGGAGTGGCAACAGTCGGCGACCACGGTGATGTCCGAGGTCTTGCGTGCCAGGGCCCGAAGCAGGGAGTGGAACTCGTCGTCGGTGAAGTCGGTGGAGCCGCCGGCTCCCTCCACGCGGGCGTCGAAGGTGAGAAAGGTGCTGTCCATGCCGTCCCGCTCAGCACCCGGGACTCCGCTGCCGTCGGGGATACGCGAGCCGTGGCCGGAGTACCAGAACACCACTCGGGTTTTCGGTCCGGCGCGCTCGATCAGGTGATCGTGAAAGGCCCGGACCATGCCCTCGTGGGTGGCCTCGGCGTCCAGGAGAACGCGGATCTGGTCCAGCGCGAAGCCGAAGCGGTCTTGCAGGAGAGTGGCGACGGCGTGCGCGTCGTTGCGGGCGCCGGCGAGGTCTTCCCAGTCCTCTTCGCGCTCCGGCCGCTCATAGCGGTCGATGCCGACGACGAGGGCCAGACGGTCGGGGGCCTCGGGAGCGCCCGGTTCTTGGGGCCAGCCGAGGCAGAGAGCCGACAGGGCAAGGAGCATGATGAGGGCGTTTCTGGAAAGGGTTCACGCCCAGGGTAACGCGCCAGCCCGGCACCGGGTTCGAGAGGGCCGCCGGGACGGAACCATGAGCAGGGTCCTACCTCCAGTCCCCCGACAGCACGAAGGCTCCCCAGGTCTCGGGGCGGGCGTCGCCCTGGTACGCGGCCCGGTTGCGGCGGAGCATCCAGAGGCGGGCCTCGTGCAGCGCCTCCAGCTTCTCCAGGCCCTGGCGCCAGTAGTTGTCGTAGAAGCGCTGCATGAGCTCGGCCGTGGCGCGGTCGTCCACCTTCCAGAGTGACGAGACCACCGTCTTCGCTCCCGCCACCGCGAAGCCCCGCCGCAGGCTCTGGAGGCCCTCGCCGGCCCGCGGGCTTCCCAGCGCCGTCTGGCAGGCCGAGAGCACCGCCAGGTCGCAGGACGAGAGGTCCAGGCCCTGGATCTCCTCCGCCGAGAGGTAGCCGTCCTCACGGCCCGGAGCCGGCTCGGCGTTGGCACCGGCCAGGACCAGGCCGGAGAGGAGCCCGGGGAGGATCCCCACCACGCGCCGCTCCTCCCCGAGGGCCCGGAGACCCTCCTCCCCGGCGCCGGCCAGGATCGAGACCGGCCCTCCCTCCGGCTCGAAGTAGCCGTGGGTGGCGAGGTGCACGTAGCGCTGGCCGGGGAGCGCCGCCCGCACCGCCTCCTCCGTCGCCTCCTGTCCCTGCAGCACCCGACAGGGCGAGGTCCAGCGGAGGCCGTCCCGGACCAGCTCCTCCAGGCCCTCGATCTCCCGGGCCGTGCCGGGAAGCGCCGGCCAGGTTCCCTCGACGGGGGAGCGGAGCGCCAGGAGACGGTCATCCGCCGGATCCGCCTCGGCCCGCCGGGCGTAGTCCACCGCGCCCACCGCCAGGACCGCCCCCTCCCGCTCCGCTGCCGGCGGGTCGCCCGCCACGAGGCGGGTGGCGTCGGAGAGGTAGGCGAAACGGTGGTGCTCGAGGAGGAAGCCTCCCTCCCCGGCGGGCAGCACCCCGAAGGGGAGCTGGCCGAGGAAGCCGTCCGGACTGACCAGGACCAGCCCGGCCTCGCCCACGGCCTCCCGCAGCGGCTCCCAGAGGAGCGCGCGGACCCGGTCTCGCAGGTCCTCCGTCGTGGCGAAGGCCTCCAGGGCCTCACCGCCCGGCGCCCGGAGCTCCGCCCCGGCGGCGCCGACCACCCCCCGGAGGTA
>JALUUN010000420.1 GCA_027021325.1 Planctomycetota bacterium | reverse complement strand
CCAGACCGTAGGCGGCGAAGGCGCGGGTGCGCTCGGGGACGCCGTTCGTGCGCCCGGTCCACTCCCGGGCCACGGGCCGGTCCTGGAGCAGAGCGGTCAGGATCTCCAGGCTGCGGGCGTGGTCCACGAGCCCCAGGGACAGGGCCGAGGCCTCCAGGATCTGGGGCTGGCCGGCCAGGCCCGGCTCGATCTCCTCCAGGACCTCGCCCGGGTCCGGGGCGAGACGGGCGAGGGCCAGGAGGGCACCGGGCACCAGATGCGGATGGCCGTTCTCGACGCCGCGCCGGAGGGCCGGCACGACCTCGCCCACGAGGCGCGTACGCAGGGCCGCCTGCGGGCTCGTGCTCGACGGGCCGGAGGCGCCGCCCAGTCCGGTCAGGGCGCGGGCCTCGCCGCTCGCCATGGCTTCCAGGCCGCGCCGCAGCCGCGGCAGCAGGAAAGCGTCCTTGTTGTAGTCCCACCAGGTCTCCCAGGCGTCCAGGTCCAGGCCGAGGCCCGCCCCGGTCGCCGCCTCCCGGGGCAGGGCCATGAGACCCGGCGTCGCCGCCTGGGCGCGGGGGGTCAGGAGATTGCCCGGGAGGGTGGGCAGGGCGGGCGGGGCGGCGGGCGCGGCGAAGCCCGGCGTTCGTGGGGCGGGCGCGCCATAGGCGGGAGCGGCGACCCTCCCCCCCGGGGTCGTCGGCACGGGCACGGGCAGGGGGACGACGCCGCCGGCGCCGTTCCCGCCGGCGCAGCCGCTGCCACCTCCCCCGGGGCCGGGGAGGGGGAGCGGAGGAATGCCGCCGGGCTGTCCCACGGGGCCGGGCGGCTGCTGGCCGCCGGGAGGCGTTCCCTGGGCGGCGAGGGGGGCGGCCGCGAGGAGGGCGGCGGCCAGGGCGGAGACGAAGCGAGGGGCGGAGGCGCGGGCCACGAAGAGGGTCGGGTCGGCGGACAGGGTGGGGGAGAGCGGCAAACGGCGTTCCGCCACGCGGTCCCCCCGGGAGGCCTCTGAGGCCGCCCTCGGCGGCCGTGGGGCCGGCCGGGGCGTGCGAAAGCGAACTGCCGGGCGCGGCCGGGAGGCCTCCGGCCCCGGAGTCCTTCGACCCTATCCTGGCCGTGCATGGAGCGGATCCTGCGCACGACCTGCACCCGGGACTGCCCCGACGCCTGCTCTCTCCTGGTGCGGGTGGACGCCCGGGGCCGCCTCCTCGGGCTCCGCGGCGACCCGGAGCATCCGGTGACCCGCGGCTTCCTCTGCGAGCGCACGAACCGCTTCCGCGAGCGCCAGGAGGATCCCGACCGCCTCCTTCAGCCGCTCGTGCGCCGCGGGGGCCGTCAGATCCCCTGCTCCTGGGAGGAGGCCCTGGACTTCGCCGCTTCCCGCCTCGCCGCCATCCGCGAGGAGTCCGGAGGGGCCTCCATCCTCCACTACCGGAGCGGCGGCAGCCTCGGCCTCCTGAAGCACGCGACCGAGGCCTTCTTCCGCTGGTTCGGGCCGGTCACGGAGAAGCACGGCGACATCTGCAGCGGCGCCGGCGAGGCCGCCCAGGAGGCGGACTTCGGGATCTCCGAGAGCCACGACCTCTTCGACCTCCGGAACAGCCGCCTGATCCTGCTCTGGGGTGCCAACCCCGCGGTGTCGCGGGTGCACCTCGTTCCGGTCCTTCTCGAGGCCCGCCGTCGCGGCGCACGCGTGATCGGCATCGACCCGGTGCGGCATCGCTCCGAGCGCTTCTGCGACCGCTTCCTCCAGCCGCGGCCCGGTGGCGACTTCGCCCTGGCCCTGGCCCTGATCCGCCACCTCTTCGAGGAGGGCGGTGCCGACCCGGCGAGCCTGGAGCGCTGTACCGGCGTCGAGGCCCTGCGCGAACTGGCCGCGAGCCGCAGCCAC
>JALUUN010000419.1 GCA_027021325.1 Planctomycetota bacterium | reverse complement strand
CGTCCCTAGAATCACCGCCGTGATGAGGGCTCCGAGCGCCAGCAGGAAGAGGACCTCGCGCAGGATGCCGCCGGGAGCAGGGCGGGAGGCGGTCCTCGGGCGGCGGCGTCGGATCACGGTGCGACAGGGCGGAGGCGGAAGGTGAGCCGGGGTGCGGGGGACGGCGGCCTCGAGGACCGGCTGCATGGCATCTTCGCTTCCGCCTTCCGCCGGCGGAAGGGGCTCTCCGGCCCTGGGGACGACACCGCCCGCGTCCAGGCGCCGCCGGGCCGCGCCCTGCACCTGAGCACGGACCAGGTGGTGGAGGGGATCCACGCCGAAGAGGGCACGCCGCCGGCCGCGCTGGCGCGCAAGCTCGTGCGCCGCTCCCTCAGCGACCTTGCCGCTGCCGGCGCCCGTCCCTGGGCCTGCCTCTGGTCGGCGGCCCTGCCGCGGACGCGGGAGGCCTCCTGGGTGCGCCGCCTGGCGCGCGCCGTCCTGGCCGAGGCGGACCGTTTCGGCATGGCGGTGATCGGCGGCGACCTCTCCGCGGCCCCCGCTTGTGTCCTGACCTGCACCGTCCTCGGCCTCGAAGGCCGCCGCCGGCCGCCGGGCCGGAGCGGCGCCCGGCCGGGCGACTGGATCTGCGTCACCGGACGCCTGGGGGGCGCCGTCCGGAGCGGCCGCCACCTCCTGCCCGAGCCGCGCCTTTCCGAAGGCCGGACCCTCGTCGAGCGTTTCGAGCTGCACGCCCTCCTGGACCTGAGCGACGGCCTGGACCGGGACCTCCGGCGCCTGCTCCGGGCCTCGAAGGCCGGGGCCTGCGTTGAGCTGGAGTCCCTGCCCCTGGCCCGCGGTCTTGCGCACGGCGACGAGGGCTGGGCCTCGGCCCTCCTGGAGGGCGAGGACTATGAACTCCTGGCCTGCCTGCCCGCCGACCAGGCGCGGCGGGCCTTCGAGGATCCCCTGCTGCGGCGCAGCGGCTTCCACGTGATCGGCGAGGTGGACCGGGAGAGGCGACTCCGCTACACGGCCTTCGGCGAGCCCTGGACGCCACCGGGTCCGGGCTGGTCGCACGGTCTCGGAGAGGGCGGGGGAACGTGAGCAGCACCTGGAAGCTGGAGACCGCCGGCGCCGAGGAGACCCGGGCCCTGGGCCGGGCCCTCGGGAGGAGCCTCCAGGGCGGGGAGTGCCTGGCCCTGGAGGGGGAGCTCGGCAGCGGCAAGACGACCCTGGTCCAGGGCGTTCTCGAGGGCCTCGGCGGCCGCGAACGCGCCGCTTCGCCGACCTACCTCCTCTGCCATGAGTACGAGGCGCGTCTTCCCGTCCTGCACCTGGACGCCTGGTTCCAGGAGCGCCTCGAGGCGCTCCTGGAGGAGGGGCTGGCCGAGCGCTTCCGGCCGCCGGCGGTGGTCCTGGTGGAGTGGGCCGGGCGGATCGCCGCCTGGCTGCCCGCGGACCGTCTGGCCCTGCGCCTGGAGGCGCCGGCTCCCGGCGACCGCCGCCGCCTGCGCGTGGAAGCCCGGGGCGAGCGGGCCCGGGGCTGGCTGGAGGCCTGGAGGCAGGCCTGGGAATCGGAGGCAAATCCTGGATGAGAAAGGGCCTGGCGCGGTTCCTCGGGCTCCCTGCGGTTTTTCGGCCCGGCACCGAACCGGCCCGGGGTCGGCTGCGTTGGCCTCGAGGGTGCCCATGACCGGCGAGGATCGGCTGCGCCGCTTCCAGGCCGGCGACCCGGAGGCCTTCGAGGAGGTCGTCCAGGACATGGGGCCCCGTCTCCTCGGCTTCTTCCGGCGCCTGGGGGCCCCCCCGGGCCTCGCCGAGGATCTCGTCCAGGATGTCTTCCTCCGTGTCCTCCAGCGCATCGACCGCTACCGGCCCTCGGGCCGGGCGGACGCCTGGCTGCTGCGCATCGCCCGCAACCTCTGGATCGACCACCGCCGGCGGCGCCGGCCGGCGGCGTCCCTGGAACCGGACCCGGAACTTCCGGACCCCGGAGAGGGGCCGCGCGAGCGCGCCGAGCGGGGGGACCGGGCCTCCGCCGTCCGCTTCGCCCTGGCCGCCCTGCCCGAGGACACCCGGGAACTCCTGGAGCTCGCCGTGCTTCAGCGCCTGCCCTACCGGGAGGTGGCGGGCATCCTCGGCATCCCGGAGGGCACCGTGAAGTCCCGCGTCTTCTACGCCCTGCGCCGTCTGCGGGAGGAATGCCCGGACCTGGAGGAGGCATGAAGGAAGCTTGGCGTCTGGACCTGCCGGCCGAGACCGGGCCCGAGGAGGCCCGGGAGCTCGAGGCCCTGGCCGGGCATCTGCAGGCGGCCTGCCCGGATCCGCCGCTGCCGCCCGATTTCCTGGCGCGCCTGCGCGCCGCCCGCGAGGCTCCGGTCTGGAGCCTGCGGGACGCCCTCCGGCGCAATGCGGTCCTGCGCCTGGCGGCCGGACTCCTGGTGCTGCTGACCGGTGCCGTGCCGGTGGTTGCGGCCGTCGTCCTCCTCCAGGGGCCGGGGGGCGAGCGCGGCCCGGTGATCCGCTGGGAGCCGCCGGCGCCCCGTCCCGGCGTCGAGGCCGAGCCTCCGGAGGCGGCGCCCGAGGTGGTGCCGGAGGTCCCGGATCTCGAGGAGATCCTGGGGCCCGGGCCCGCGGCGAGGGAGGCCTGGCTGCGCTCCCTGGAGGTGAGCAACCGCCTGGCGCGGGCGGCGGCGCGCTGGCGCCAGGAACACGGCGGTCTCCGCTCCCTGGACCTGGAAGCACCCGACCTCGACTGGAGCCGGGCGGCACCCGAGGCCCTGGCCCGGGAACTGGAGCGCAGACTGGAGAGCGGCGACACCCGGCCGGTGCCCGCCGAGCTCCTGCAGCGGGTGGAGGAGCTCTGGAGGGCGGCAGCGGAGGGAAGCGAGACGCGCCGGCTGCTCCGCGGCTGGATGGAGCTCCTGGAGGGCTGAGCTCTCCGCCCCCGTGCGCCGGTAGGATGGCCCTCCGGCCATGGCTTTCCTCCTCTGCTTCCTCGCCCTGGTGGCGGGCCAGGAGCCGGCCCCCTGGAGTGACCTCCTGCCGGCCGCGGAGGCCGCGGACCAGGTGGTCCTGGCCGAGGTGGCGGAGGTGGATTTCCTGGCGCCGGTGGGGCAGCGCATCACCTTGAAGGTGAAGGAGCGTTTCCGCGGCTCGCTCCGTCCCGGCGGGCGGGTCGCCTACCTGAGTTCCAGCCGGGACCGGAGTCGGCCCGGGGATCTCCAGCTCCTGTTCCTGGAGGATCCGCCTCCCGACGGATGGCACCACCGTCTCCAGGGCCGGGTCTCCAGCCGCTCGCCGGGCTTCGAGCGTCGTCTCGCCTGGTTCCGGGACGTCTGGCGGCTGCGCATCCTGACCGAGCCCTCCCGGGGCGCCGCCTATCTGCGGCTCTACCTCACGCGCCTGCGTTCCGAGGATCCGTGGATCCGCGGTCGCGCCCTCGCCGAACTGGAGCGCCTGTTCCGGGAGCGCTTCCCGGAGGTCCGCCGGCGGCTGCTGCCCGAGCAGTTCGACCCGGTCCTGGAGGCCCTTCCGGAAGGGCGCACGCGCGAGCGGGTCCAGGCCCTGAAGAACCGTCTTCGGGAAGGCGGCGCTCTCGGATCCGAGGGATCGCGCCGCTAGGCTGGCCGCCCGGACGCATCCCCGCCGCCGTCACGGCGCCATGCCCGCAGCCTTCCTCCTCGCCGCCCTTCTGTGCGCGCCCTCCCTCCAGGAACCCGGGGAGAGAGCCTACGAGCCGGTCCCCGGTCTGCCCGATCTCCTGGCGGTGCGGGACACGCGTCGCGAACTGCCCCTGCGCCTCGAGGACGTGGTCCGTCTGGCTGTCGAGAACGCGCCGGCCATCCGCCAGGCGCACCTGCAGAACCTGGCCGACCTGGGCGCCGTGGAGTCCGCCGAGGGCGCCTTCGACCCCCTGCTGAACGGCGACCTGAGCTTCACCTACAGCGAGGTGCCGACGGCCGGCGGTCTCTTCGACGGGGTTCCCAAGGTCCACGCGCGGACCTGGCGGGCCAGCCAGGGCCTGAGCCAGCTCCTGGTCTCGGGAGGAACCCTGTCGGCGACCTTCACCGAGTCCTACACCGAGGACAACCAGCCGGTCAACTTCTTCGGGATCAACCCTCAGTCCGACGTTGCCGGCACCCTGACCCTGACGCAGCCGCTTCTGCGCGGCGCCTGGGAGCTCAACGCCACCCGCAACCTGCGGAGCGCCGAACTCGGCTTCGACCGCAACCTGGCGGGCCTGCGCCACACCCAGGTCCAGACCCTGCAGGCGGCCGTGGACGCCTACTGGGATCTCGCCTTCGCCCTGCGCGACGTCGAGGTCAAGGAGTTCAGCCTGGAACTCGGCATGGAGCTGCGCGACGTCACCCTGGCGCGCTACCGTGCCGGCACCGTGGCCCAGGTGGACGTGGTTCAGGCCGAGGCCGACATCGCCTCCCGGGCCGGAGCCCTGCTCTCGGCGCGGAACAGCCTGCGTCAGGCCGAGGACGCCCTGCGCAACCTGGTCTTCCGGCTCCAGGAGACCGAGGAGTGGGAACTGGCGCTGCTGCCGGTGAGCGAACCGCCGGCGCCCGAGCCGGTCGAGATGGACTGGCGCGTCGCCTGGGAGGAGGCCCGGAAGTGGCGCGCGGACCTGCGCCAGGCCCGGGTGGACGTCGAGCAGTCGCGCCTCGACTGGGAAGTGGCGCGGCGCAACCTCCTGCCGAGCCTGGACCTGAACGGCAGCATCACCAGCTCGGGCCTCGACGCCCAGGTAGGCGATGCCTTCAACCCGGTCTTCGACTTCGTCTCCGCCGGATGGTCCCTCGGCCTGAGCTTCGAAGTGCCCCTGGGCAACCGCACCGCCCGTGGCGCCGAGCAGCAGGCGCGGATCGGCTACTTCCTCGCCCTGCGCCGGCTCCACGATCTGGAGCGGGACATCCAGGTCGAGGTCCGGGACGCGGTGCGCAACCTGAACTTCCTGGCCGAGCAGGTGAAGGTCAACGCCAAGGCCAGCGAGGTTGCCCGGCGGCAGCTCGACGCCGAGCAGCGGCGCCTGGAGGAGGGCGCCTCGACGAACTTCCAGGTCCTCCAGTTCCAGGAGGATCTGATCAACGCCCTCACCGCCGAGCAGCAGTCGAAGTTCGCCTTCGCCAAGGCCTGGAGCCGTCTGAACACCGTGCGCGGCCTGGGCTGGGATGGAACGATCCCGGATCTCGAACCCCTGGAGGACTTCGAGCCCCGGGACCTGCCGGCGGACTGAGGTGCGGAGGCCTCAGGCCGCCGCGCCGGCCCGCGCTTGCGCCGGCGGTGCCTCCAGAGCCTGACGGAGCAGGACCTCCAGGTCCTGGAGGGCCGTCAGGCGATTGCAGGAGCGGCGCAGGGCCGGCGCTCCGGGCATGCCCTTCAGGAAGTCGGCGGCCAGGCGCCGCATGATCTTCATGCCGATGGTCTCGCCGTAGAGGCCGCAGACGCCGTGTCCGAGCTCGCGCAGGAGCTCCAGGCGCTCCTCCAGGCCCGGGGCCGCGGGGACCGGCCGGCCCTCGAAGGCGGCCCGCAGCTCGCGGAAGATCCAGGGCCGGCCCAGGGCTCCGCGGCCGACGGCGACGCCGGCCACGTCGCGCCGTGCCAGGTCCAGACCCGAGGCGGCGTCCACCACGTCGCCGTTGCCGACCACCGGGATGGCGACCGAGCGCGCCACCTCGGCGATGAGCTCGCGGTCGGCGAGGCCCTGGTACTTCTGCTCGCGCGTGCGCCCGTGGACCGTGACCGCCCGGGCTCCGGCCTCCTCCATGCGCCGGGCGAAGGCCGGAGCGTTGCGGTCGCGGTCGTCCCAGCCGGCACGGATCTTGACGGTGACCGGGATCGAGACCGCCCGCACCATGGCCTCGACGCAGCGGGCGGCGAGATCCGGCTCGCGCAGCAGCGCCGAGCCGCCGCCGCAGCCGGTGATCTTCGGAACCGGACAGCCGACGTTCAGGTCCACGGCATGGAAGCCGCGCCGCTCGACTTCCTGCGCCGCGCAGGCCAGGGTCTCGGGATCGGCGCCGAAGATCTGGGCGGCGACCGGGACCTCGTCGTCGCCGCGTTCCAGGAGACGCAGGCTCTTCTCGTCGCCGTAGCGCAGGGCGCGGCTGCTGACCATCTCGGTGGTCGTGAGCTCGGCGCCGAAGCGGCGGCAGAGGCGCCGGTAGGCGAGGTTCGTGTTGCCGGCCATGGGCGCCAGGGCCAGACCGTGGCGCAGCTCGTGGGAGCCGAGCCGGAAGCCCAGCCGCAAGGCCGCCGCGAAACCGCGGGCACCCGGGAAGGTATGGTCCGCCATGGCCCGGAGATCCTACCCGACCCCGCAGCCCGTCCGCCTGGCCGTCCTCCTCCTGGCGGGTCTGGCCGCGGGCTGCGGCGGGGGAGCGAAGGCGGGGGAGGCGGCGGCCGCGGCGGGCCCCTCGGACTGGTTTCCTGCCCCGCGGCAGGCGGTGCCGCCCTACACCCCGCCGCCGGCGGACGCTCCCGAGGCCCTCCTCGAGCGCTACGTGGATCACCTGGTCCGCACGACCTCGGCCGACGGGCTGCGCTTCGTCCAGAGCCGCCTGCACCACTTCCGCCGGGAGGCCGCGCCGCTCGTCGCTCGCCGCATCCGCGCGTTCCTGGATGAACCGCCGCTGCGTGCGCAGCCCCCCCTCGTCAACCTCCTTCAGGCCCTCGGCGGCAGCGGGCGGCCCGAGTTCGCCGGCGTCGTCCTCGAGGTCCTGGAGCGGGACCACGCCCCCTCGGTCCGCACGACGGCCCTCGAGGCCCTGCGCGACCTGCGCGCCGTCGAGACCGCCGGTTTCCTGGCCCGCCACTGGGAGCGCGAACCTGAACTCGCGCCCCGGCGCGCCCTCATCCAGGCCATGGGCGCCTTCGGGACCGGGGAGGCGCGGGCCTGGCTGGAGGAACGCCTGCAGGAGGAACTCGACCGGCCGGCCCCCACCGCTCTGTGGCAGGAGATCTGGCGGGCCCTCCTGGTCCAGGAGGATCCCGGGGCCTGCGAACGCCTCCTGCGCTGGACCGACCCTCTGGGCGGACCGGTGACCGGCCCGGTCTTCCGCGCCCAGGCCCTGTCGGTGTGCCTGGAGATGGGGCACCCGGAGGCCGTCGAGGAGATGCGGGGCTTCCTCGATGCCGAGCGCCATCCCTCGGCCGCGACCCGCGCCATCGCCGTGCGCAGCCTCGGGGCCGCCGGCGACTGGGAGGCTCTCCTGCCCCTGGCCAGCACCTCCGAGGAGACCCTGCAGCAGGCCCTTCTCGAGGCCCTGCGCAGTCCCCGGGCCCGGGCAGAAGCCGTGGGCGAGGAGGCCCTGCGCGAGCTCGCGGCCTCGCCTTCCCTGGCGGTGGCTGCGGGTGCCCTCGCCGAGCTTCTCGAGAGAGGAAGGGATGCGGTCCTGGATCCCTGGCTGCGGGCCCTTCGGGAGTACCCTCTGGAGCCGGCCTCGATTCGCGCCCTGAACCTCCTGGCCCGCCCCGAACTGCGTCCGCGCCGGGCCGGCGCCATCCTGGCCGGGCGCTGGCCCTGGGCGGCGGGGGATCACCGCCACGACCTCCTCCGGGCGCTCCCCGCCTTCGGCGATCCGGCCACGGCCCTTCCGGTCCTGCGCCAGGCCCTGGGCGAGGAGGATCCGGAGATCCGGCGGCGGGCCCTGGTGGTGGCGGCGAACTTCGGCGAGGAGGCCGCTTCCCTCCTCCTGGACCACTGGGCCGGGCTCCGGACCGGTCACGAGGCCGAAGGCGCCGGCCTGCAGGAGGCGCAGGATGCCCTGGCCTCCGTGGCGAGCCTCGCCCGGCGCGGTTCGCCCACGGCCCGGAGCTTCCTTCTGCAGGCCGCCCGCGACGAGGCCCTGCACGACGCCCTGCGCCGGGACGCCTTCATCTACCTGCCGCGCGCCCTGGCCGAGGAGGCCCTGCCGGTTCTCGTCGCGGTGCGGGACCGGACCCCGCGCACGGAGGTCCGGGCCTTCCTCGACCGTTTCCTGGCCGACCGCTTCTGAGGCGTCTTCAGGAAGGAGGGAGCCGCCGCGCCAGGAGAAGGACCAGGCCGGCGGCGGCGGCGGCGGCGAGAGCGCCGGCCGGCTCGCCCCGCGCCAGCAGCGCCAGGCCGGGAACCGCCGGCGCGGCGCCGAGGCCGCGGCGGACCGCGCCCTGGACGCGCTCCGGATCCCAGCGCCGGTGGCGGTCGCGCCAGGCCGGGGGCACGAGCGCGGCGGCCAGAAGGGCCCAGCCGGGGAGAAGGAGCGGCAGGTGAAGGCTTCCCTCCCGGCCCTCGTTGAGGAGGAGCAGGGGGCTCGCCGCTGCCATGAGCACGAAGGAGAGGCCGCGCATCCCACGCGTGCCCCGCTCCTCGGAGGCGGCGAGGCGGGACAGGAAGAGAAAGTAGACCGCGTAGGAGGCCGTCGGCCAGAGGTTCTCGCGGACCGCAGGCAGGAAGCCGCCGAGGATCGCGGCGGCGCCGAGATTCAGGCTCAGGGCCCGGGCGCAGGCCAGGAGGGCGGGGCCGGCCTGGAGGCGGACCAGGGGCCCGCCCAGGTCGTAGAGGAGGACGATGCCCGCGAGGACGAGGACCGGCGTCCGGAGCGGCGGCAGGACCAGGGCCGCGAGCAGCGCCGCCAGGCCGAGCATCCCGAATCCGGCGGCGGCGGCCGCCGCCGGGGCGATCTCGCCCCGGGGCAGGGGG
>JALUUN010000418.1 GCA_027021325.1 Planctomycetota bacterium | reverse complement strand
CCGCTTTCGTGGACTATGGGGACCGCCGGGCGGGCTTCCTGCACGCGGGCAACCTGCATCCCGCCCTTGCCGGATGCCGCGGCGATGCCCTCGCCGCCGTCTCTCAGCCGCTGCCGAGCGCCGAGCTTCCAGAGGAGGGGGAGGAGGAGCGTCCGCCTGCGGTGCCGGCCCGGGCCGGACGGCCGGTGGAGGAGGTCCTCGCCCCGGGGGATCGCATCCTGGTCCAGGTCCTGCGCGATCCGGTGCGCGGGAAGGGGGCCACCCTCACCACCCTGATCTCTCTGCCGGGGCGCCTCCTCGTGTGGATGCCCAGCCTCGGGCGCCACGGGGTCTCCCGCCGCATCGCCCCGGCGCCGGAGCGCGAGCGCCTGCGCGAACTCCTCGATCGCCTCGATCCCGACGGAGCCTTCGGGTTGATCGCCCGAACCGGGGCCGCCGGCGCCGGCCTCAAGGATCTGCGCAAGGACCTGCGGCGCCTGCGGCGGGCCTGGGAGCGACTCGGCGAGGGAGCGCGCAAAGCGGCTGGACCGTGCCTTCTCTACGCCGAGGAGTCGGCCCTGGAGCGGGCGGTGCGGGATCTCTTCCGTCCGGACCTGGACCGGATCCTGGTGGACGACGCGGAGCTGCGCCCGCGCCTGGAGGACGGACTGCGGAAGGCCGCCCCCGGTCTGGAGGTGCCGGTGGAGTCCTGGGACCGGACCCGTCCTCTCTTCGAGGCCCTGGACCTGGAGCGGGACTACCAGGCCCTCTTCCGCCCGCGGGTGCCTTTCGGGGCCGGCGCGAGCCTCGTCATCCAGGCGACGGAGGCGCTGACAGCGGTGGACGTCAACAGCGGGCGCATCGGCGGCGAGCGCCTGGAGGAGACGGCGCTGGAGGCCAACCTGCAGGCGGCCCGGGAGATCGCCCGCCAGATCCGCCTGCGGGACCTCGGCGGCATCATCGTCGTGGACTTCATCGACCTGCGCGAGCCGGCGCACCGCCGGCGGGTGGAGGAAGCCCTGCGCGAGGCCCTTCTGGAAGACCGGGCCCGCTGGAAGCTGGGACGGCTGGGCTCCTTCGGGCTCCTGGCCCTGACGCGGAGACGCCTCGGGACCGGCATGCCCGGGCCCGGCGAGGAGCCCTGCCCGCACTGCGGCGGCAGCGGCTCCCGCCTCGCCGCCCACGCCGGCGCCCTGCGCCTCCTGCGGCGTCTGCGGGCGGCTGCGGCCGGCCCTCGGGCGCCGGCGGCGCTGCGCGCCCGGGCGGCGCCGCCGGTCCTGGAGATCCTGCACACGGAGCACCAGGCGGCCCTGGAGAGCCTGGAGGCCGGGCTCCGGATCGAATCCCGGGAGGATCCCGGCCTGTCTCCCTCCGACCCGGTCGTGGAGCGTCTCTGAGCCTTTACGGATCCAGCTTCCGGCGCTAGACTCTTCGGCCCTTCGGGCGCGAGTCGGCCCCTTCGGCCCCGGTCTCCGGGCGCCGGGCCCTCCGGCCCCGACGACCCGTCCCGGCCCCCCGTCAGGAGTGCTTCCCGTGCTCGCCATCGTCCGTGACCGTTCCCGGAGTCTGACCCTGGAGCCCGATCAGGAGCTCTGGATCGACCGCATGCCCGGCCTGGAGCCCGGCAGTGAGCTGGTCTTCGACCAGGTCCAGCTGGTGCGCCGCGATGACGGCTCGGTTGCCGTGGGCCGTCCGGTGGTCGAGGGGGCGAAGGTCGTGGCCGAGGTCCTGGGCGAGGTCCGGGACCGCAAGCTCCATGTGCGGACCTTCCGCCGCCGCAAGAGCAGCCGGCGTCATCTCGGCCACCGGCAGACCTACACTCGCATCCGGGTCCGGGAGATCCAGGCCTGAGGGGCATCGAGGATTCCGAGGAGAGCGCGCAATGGCACACAAGAAGGGAGGCGGCTCGAGCAAGAACGGGCGGGACTCGAACCCGCAGTTCCGCGGGGTGAAGCGCTTCGGCGGCCAGTATGTCCGCGCCGGCGAGATCCTCGTCCGTCAGTGCGGCACGCGCTTCCACGCCGGTCGCGGCGTGGGCTGCGGCCGGGACTACACCCTCTACGCCCTGCAGGACGGCATCGTGCGTTTCGGCACCCGCCGTCGCGTCAGCGTGGAGAGCGTGGAGCCCGCCGCCGGGAGCTGAGCCGGCGGCCGCCCGCGGTCATGCGCGGGGAAGGCATGTTCCGGGACGAGGCGGTGCTGCGCGCTGCCGGTGGCCGCGGCGGGGACGGAGCCTGCTCCTTCCATCGGGAGAAGTACCGTCCCTTCGGCGGTCCCGACGGCGGCGATGGCGGTGACGGCGGCAGCGTGGTCCTGGAGGCGGTTCCCCACGAGAACTCCCTGTTCCGGGTGGCGCGCCTGCGCGAGGTGCGCGCCGAGGCCGGGCGGCCGGGCGCCGGCGGTCACCGCACCGGCCGGCGCGGCCGCGACCGGGTCGTCGAGGTGCCGGTGGGCACCCAGGTCCTGGACCTGGAGCGGGGCAACCTCCTGGCGGACCTGGACCGCCCGGGGGCCCGCCTGGTCCTGGCCCGCGGCGGCCGCGGCGGCCGCGGCAATGCCCGCTTCGCCACTGCCGTGGACCAGGCCCCGCGGCGCTGGGAGCCCGGCGGGGAGCCCGAGGAGCGGGCCGTGCGCCTGGTCCTGAAGCTGGTCGCCGATCTCGGCCTGGTGGGCCTTCCGAACGCCGGCAAGAGCACCCTCCTGCGGCGGATCTCCGCCGCGCGGCCGCGGGTCGGGGATTGGCCCTTCACGACCCTGGACCCGAATCTGGGCATGGTCGAGACCGGGGCCGACCCGCCGGTGGTGGTCGTGGCCGACCTGCCGGGCTTGATCGAGGGCGCCCACGAAGGGCGCGGCCTCGGCCTGCGCTTCCTGCGCCACGCCGAGCGGACGCGTGCCCTCCTGCACCTCGTGGACTGCTCGGCTACCGCCCGCGACCCCCTGGAGGCTTTCCGGGCGGTGCGCTCGGAGATCGAGGAGTACTCGGAGGAGCTCGCCGCCCGGCCCTGGCTGCCGGTTGCGACCAAGGTGGAGGATGCAGAGTCCGAGGCCCGGGCCCGGGCCTGGTTCGACGCCCTGGGGCGCGAGGGGATCGCCCTGAGCGCGGTCACGGGCCGGGGGATCGCCGGGCTGCTGCGCGCCTTGCCGTCCCTGGTCCGGACCGGCAGCGCGGCCGACGGGGCCTCCCCCTGAGGGCCGCCCGAGGGCCGAAGAGGGGAAGAGCGAAGCCTCCCCGGCCGTCCCAAGGCTCCTGGACAGGGGCCCCTCGGGCGTGGGAGACTCCCGGCCCGGGGCCCGGCCCCGGCCCCGACCGGTGAGTTACCGCCTCCTCCGCCTCGTCTGCATCCTGGTGGCCCTGGCCAGTCTGGCCGGTTTCGCCCGGACCTTCCTTCAGTTCATGAAGGAGAAGGACGTGATCCTGCGGCGCTTCGAGGTGGAGGACTATGTGCGCACCTTCGAGCGGGCCGACCCCAACTCCCATCTCGGGCACATCCCCGACTGGAGCGCCTTCGCGGTCCTCTACGAGTCCAACATCATCGGCCGCGAGAAGCCGCGGGCGACCGGCGGCAACAAGCCTCCTGCGCCCCGGCCCCGGGTCAGCGCCTCCGATTTCGAAGTGCCTTTCATCGCCCTGGATCCAAGCAGCGCCGAACGCAGCGTCGCCTACATCCGGCCGGTGGGCGTGCCCGTGGAGCCCGGCAGGGACCTCGGGGACCTCTACAGTCCGGGCGAACCCGTCACCCATCCCGGCAAGCCCGGGGTGAAGCTGGTCGTGCGTTCCATCGGCGAGCGGGAGGTGGATCTGGAGATCCTCGACGCGCCCGAGGGGACGCCCTCCATTCTGACGTTGCGCACGCCGGCCTTCGAAGTGGACACCGGAAGCGTTCTCGTCGGCGGTGACGGCGAAGCCCTCCGTGCGGCGCCGGCGGCACCGGTGCACACCCGCCGCGATCCGACGGATCCGAACCTCTACGAACTGGGCACCGAGGACGTCGAGACCCTGGGCCGGATGTCCGACGAGGAGATCCTGAGCGCGGTCCAGGTGAAGCCCGAACGCGATCCGCGGACGGGCGAGGTCCGCGGGCTGCGCATCCGTTCCCTCGAGCCCGACAGCGTGTTCTCGCGCCAGGGGCTCGAGCCCGAGGACCTGATCCTGAGCGTGAACGGGCAGCCTGCCCGCGATCGGGCCGAACTCCTGCGCTGGGCCCGGACGCAGAAGGACCTGGACACCCTGGAGATCCAGGTCGAGCGCTACGGCCAGGTCCGCACCCTGCGCTACCGCATCCCGCGGCGGTGAGCGGCCCCGGGGACGCCGTGCTCCTCCTGGACGCCGGCAATCGCCGGCTGAAGACCGGGCGCTGGACTCCGGGCGGCGGTCTCGTGGCCGGACCGGTCCTGGCTCTCGAGGAGGACTGGGAGGAGGCGCTCCGCCGGGCCGGCTGCCCGCGGCCCTGGCCGGGCCGGGTCTGGGTCTCCTGCACGCGCCCGGAGCTGCGCGGGCGGCTGGAGGCCCTGGCCCCGGGGGCGGTGTCCTTCGCCGGCGAGGGCGGCTGGCCCTTCCCGGTGCGCAGCCGCGGCACGGGAAGCGACCGCATCCTCGCCGCCCGGGCGGCCTGGCTCCGGACCCGGCGCGGGGGGCGGGCGCGGCCCGTGGCGGTGGCCGACCTGGGGAGCGCCTGGACCCTGGATCTCATGGACGTCTCGGGGGCCTTCCTCGGGGGCGCCATCGGGCCCGGGCTGGGTGCTCAGGAGGAGGCCCTGGCCCGGGCCACGCCGCACCTGCCGGCTCCGGCTCCCGACCCCGTGCCCCCGGGACCGCCGGATGCCACCGCCGCCGCCCTGGCGGCGGGGACCCGGGGTGCCCTGGCGGCCGCCCTGGAGGCCCTGCTGGCGGCCTGGGAACCCTTCCTCGGGGAGGAGCCGGCGCGCTTCCTGACCGGAGGTGATGCCGAACGCCTCCAGGCCTGGCTCCGGCGCCCCTGGTTCCGGGCCCGAGGCCTGGTCCTGGAGGGTCTGGCCGCCCTGGCGGCGGACGCGGCATGAGCGAGGGGCACTTCCGGCGCCTGAGTCCTCCAGGGGAGGCGGCCCTCTCCCTCTGGGAGATCCGGGGGGAGGCCGGGCTCGCCTCCCGCCTGGGCCTGCCGGAGGCTTTCCCGGGGCGGCCCCGCCGGGTGCGGCTGCGGGACGCGGACGGCACCCTCCTGGACGAGGGAGTGCTCCTGGTCCTGGAGGAGGGCAGGGCGGGTCTCTGGCGTGCGGAGCTCCATCTCCACGGCGGCGAGGGCGTGGCCGCGTCCCTCCGCCGGTGCCTCCGGGAGGCGGGGCTCGAGGAGGAGGCCCCGCCGGCCGACCCGGACCGGTGCCGCTTCTGGCGGGCCCGTTCGAGCCTGGACGCCCGGACCGCGCTGGCGGTCCTCCGGGGCCGCGTGGACCCGGCTCTCGCGGCTCTGGCGGGAGGGCCGGCTCCGGCGGGGGAGGAGGCCCGGCGCTGGCGCCGGCGGCTGCGCTGGGGGAGACTCCTGGAGCAGCCGCCCCGGGTGGTCCTGGCCGGCCCGCCCAATGCCGGCAAGTCCACCCTCTTCAACGCCTGGCTCCGGGAGGAGCGCGTGACGGTCTCTCCCTGGCCGGGGACGACGCGCGATCCGGTCCGGGCCCGCTTCCTCCTCCCTCTGGAGGGCGAGGACCTGGAGATCGAACTCGTGGACACCGCCGGCCTGGGCGCGGCCTGCGACCCCCTCGACCGGGCGGCGGCCGAGGCCGCCTGCCGGGAGATCGAAGGTGCCTGGAGGGTCCTCTGGGTCCTGGATGCCTCCTCGGAGCCTGCTCCCGAACTCGCCGCCCGGGTGGCCGCCCGGGGGCCCGGGGACCGCCTGCTCTGGAACCGGGCCGACCTCGGCCTCCGACCCGGGACCCCGGAGGGCCCGGAGCGCCCGGACTTCACCGGTGCCGGCGGCCGGAGGCCGCAGGAGCTCCTGCCGGCCCTGGAGGACTGGCTCCGGGGCGAGCTGGGCCCGCCGCCCGGTCCGGAGGAGCCGGTGCCCCGGGGGGAGGATCGGCTCCGGCGCCTGGCCCGGCTCCTGGGCGAACCGGACCCCGGGGACCGGGGCTAGAATCCCCGGCCATGTCCCTGCTCTCGCCCCTCGAGGGACTGCACTCGGCGGAGACCTTCCACCCGGACTTCCTCGAGGCCTTCCTGCAGCGCGTTCGGGAGGTGGAGGCGCGGCCGCGGGAGTACCTGGAGGCCCTGCGGGGGCGCCTCGTCGCCACCGTCTTCCACGAGCCGAGCACCCGCACCCGCCTCTCCTTCGAGGCCGCTGCCCAGCGTCTCGGCGCCGGGATCCTGACCGTGGCCGATCCGGCCACCACCTCGGCGCGCAAGGGCGAGAGCCTGGCCGACACCGCACGCATGGTCGGCAGCTACGCCGATCTGGTGGTCTGGCGCCATCCCTGGGAAGGGGCGACGCGCCTCGCCGCCCTGCATGCCGGAGTCCCGGTGGTGAACGGAGGCGATGGCCGCCTGGGACACCCGACCCAGACCCTGGTGGACCTCTATGTGCTCTGGAAGGAGTGGGGGGGGATCGCCGGGCGCACCGTGGGTCTCCTCGGCGATCTCCTCCACGGGCGCACGGCCCGCTCCCTGGCCTGGGGCCTGGTCCGCAGCGGCGCCCGCCTCGTTCTCCTCCCCGGCCCCGGCCTGGAGTGGGAGGACGCCTTCGAGGAGCGTCTCCTGGAGCAGGGGGACTACCGCCTGCGGCTGGTGCGGCACGCCCTGGTCCAGGCCTGGACCGGCCGCGAGGTCGCCCGCATCCTGGAGCCGCGGACGCCGGTCCAGGGCACTCTCTTCGCCGACGAGCGGCCCGTCCTGGAGCGCCTCGACGCCCTGTACCTCACTCGCCTGCAGGAAGAGCGGGGGGCTCGTGCGGACCGGGCCTATCCGGGGCTCCGGCCGGAGCAGCTCGGCGACCCGGTGCTCCGGGGTTGCCTTTTTCTCCACCCTCTGCCGCGGCGATCCGAACTCCCGGTCGAGGTGGACCGGGATCCGCGGGTGCGCTACTTCGCCCAGGCGGCGGCCGGTCCGCCGGTGCGCATGACCCTCTTCCTGGCCATGCTGCGGCCGGACCTCGTGGATCTCCCCGCCCTGGATCCCCTCCCGGCCGGCCAGGAGGATCCGGCTCTGGGGAGCTGCGCCAACGAGAACTGCGTCTCCCGCGGCGAGGGCCTGAGCGCCCGCTGGCGCATCACCGGCCGGCCACGGCGGATGTTCCTCTGTGCCTGGTGCGACCAGCCTCTCAAGGTGGACTATGTGGGCTGCCGCTCCACGCGGCGCTTCCACCCGGCCCACAGCCCGGCCCTGCAGCGGATCCGTCCGGAGAATCTGCGGCCCTTCCGGGACCGGGAGTCCGCCGAGGCGGCGGGCTTCTCCTGGGCCGGCGCCTGATGGGTCGTGCGGCATCGCACGGCTCCGGGGCCCGGGCGCCCGCGGGCGGCCCCAGGCGGCCCCTGCGGGCGCGGCACGGGGCTTGCTTCCATAGGGAAAGGCCCGGCAAGCCGGGCTGCCCCTGGGGCCGCGGGGTTCCTACCATGGTGGATCCGGCGCGGCCTTCATCCGCACCGTCCGTTCGTGTGCCCCTGCCGAGTCCATGAACCCGAGCCTTCGTCCCGCCCTCGCCCTCGCCGTCCCCGCCCTGCTCCTGGCCGGCTGCTTCAACACGGACCAGCCGTCCGGGCTCGGCGCCCAGGGGGCCGGAACCGGGGTCCTGACCCTGGAGACGGTGGAGTGGGGCCGGCTCGTGGACGTCCTGGACGTGGACGGGATCCTGGTCCAGAGGGATGTCCTCATCCGCGGCGACGTCCTGGCCGACGGCGTCAACTACGAGCTGACGCGGAATCCCGTGACGGAGGAGGAGAACCTGCAGATCCTCCAGCCGCGGGGCAGCTCGGCCTTCGACATCCTTCTGGACGCGGCCACCAGCGGTCTGGAAAAGATCCAGGCCAAGGGCGGCTCGGACCCGCCGCCCTACAGCATGGTGCCGCGCAACGCCGCGGTGCGCCTCACCTTCAGTGAACAGATCGCGCCCTCGACGGTGACACCGAATTCCGTCCAGGTCCTGGCAGGCGACCCGGCCACGCAGGTGGTGACGGTGCGCTACGTCGTCCAGAACGACGCTCGGGCCGGAAAGGGGGTCCTGATCCTGGATCCGACGATCTCCGCACGCCAGAGCTCGAGCCTCGGCCTGCCGCAGAACGCCGTGGGTTTCCCGGAGTCCTTCGACGCCGTCAACGACAACCTGAAGATCCGGATCCCGACGGAGATCGACACGATCTTCGGCCAGTCCGACGTCCTGATGAACAAGGCGAAGACGCGGTTCATCTCCGAGGTCGAGGGAGAGCCGCAGGAGACCTCCGTGAGCGGCGATCCGGTGATCGTCCGCGTTTTCCGCACGGGCAACGACAACGATCCCTATCGGGGGTTCCTTCAGGACCTGGGGAGGCCGAACCTCCTGGGCGTCCTGGACATCACGGTCTCCGACATCGCCGCCGGCCCCAGCGCCGACGAGCGCGACATCACCTACGGCATCGACGCCGACAACTGCCAGGACCTCACGCCCAAGAGCGGGGATGTCCTGGAGGTGGGGGCCGACGTCTACCTGGTCTCGGCGGTCCTGTCCTCGGTGGACCCGGACAACGTCCAGGTCC
>JALUUN010000417.1 GCA_027021325.1 Planctomycetota bacterium | reverse complement strand
ACCTGAACCGGAGGATCTACCCCGACAAGCCGCCGGGTTTCTTCTGGTGCGTGGCCGGTCTGAAACGGCTCGGCGGCGAGTCCCTGAACATGGAGGCGGCCACCCGTCTGCCATCGGTGATCGGAGCGGCGGCGCTGGTCCTGCTGGTGGGGTTGTGGATCGCCGGAATCTGCGGTCCCCGGGGGGGGCTCATGGCCGGGTTGCTCCTCTCTGGTTCCCTGCTCTTTCTCTGGCAGGCGCGACAGGCGCAACTCGACATGCTCTTCGCCGCCCTGATCGGGGGCATGATCGCCGTCTTCCATCGCTCGGTCACGGGGGACCGGCCGAGGCTTGCCCTCCTGGGCTTTCTCCTGCTCTTCCTGGCCGTGTTCGTGAAGGGGCCCGTGGCTTTCCTGGGGCTTCTCGTGATCATGGTCCACGTTCTCGTCCTCCGGCGACCCGGCGCCTTCTTCCACCGCTGGTCACTCCTCGGTTTCCTCGTCTTCGGGACCCTGGTGGCGGGCTGGCTCTTCATGGCCTGGAGGACCGCGGAGGCCCTGGAACCGGGGGGTGGAAACGCCTGGCTGGATGCGGCCGTCTGGCGGCAGACGGCCGAGCGGGCGCGGGAGGGCAAGGCGCATCTCAAGCCCTGGTTCGCCTACCTCTTGCGTCTGCCGATCGATCTCATGCCCTTCACGCCCTTCCTGTTGCTCCTCGGTCTCGGGCGGGTGCGCCGGGCGATTCCGGATGCGGCGCGTCCGCTCATGCGCTTCGCGCTCCTCTGGCTGGGAGTCTTCGTGGTGGTCATGAGCTGTTTTCCCGGCAAGCGCGAGATCTACCTGCTGCCGGTCTTTCCGGCCGCCGCCATGCTGGTCTTCCTGGCCGTCGAAGGGGCGGCCCGGGTCATGCCCCGGGTGCTCACGGCCTACGCGGGTTTCCTGGGCGGCCTCCTCCTCCTGGCGGGGGAAGCGGCTCTCGTCCTGGCCTTCCGCCCCGAGCTCTTCTCGGAGGGGATCTCGCGCCTGCGCTCGGCGACCTGGTCGGCTCCTCTGCCTCCGCCGGGAGGCTTCCTGCAGCCCGGGAGCGCATGGGCCGAGGCCTTTCGTTCCCACCTCCTCCTCTTCGGGGCCTGTCTGCTTGCCCCCGCGCTGGCCACGCTGGCCCTGGCCCTGGCCGGGGCGCCGCGGGCCGCCGTGGGCTGGGCCGCTCTGACCTTCGCGTTGGCCCTGGGAGTCGGCTCCGCCGTCCTCCTGCCGGATGCGAACGCGCTTTCCTCGCGCCGGCCGGTGGGAGAGATGGTGCGCCGGCACCGCCCGACCGCCGGTGAGGGGCCCGTGGGCATCCTGCGCCACATGGACGAGGGGGTGCTCTTCTATGCCGGCCCACCGCTGCCCGAAGTGGCTGCGCGTCTCGAGGCTTCGCAGGCCGAGGAGGCCCGCGAGGAGGTCCGCAGGTACCTGTCGCGACCGGGAGCCCTGCTGATCGCTCGCGAAAAGGATCTGAGACGGTTCGGACTCGTGGCCGGCCGCGATCATGTCATCCTGGAACGGTATCCGCTGCGCCGGCGGATCTTCGCCCTCCTGGGAGCGCGGCGATGAACGAGCCCGAGGTCTCGGTGGTCATTCCCTTCTACAACGAGGAAGGCAACGTCCTGCCGCTCTTCGAGGAACTCCTGCCGGTCCTGCGGGGCATGGAGCGGAGCTTCGAGGTGGTGGCCGTGGACGACGGTTCCCGCGACCGCACGGGCGACGAGTTGAACTCGGTCGCCCGGCTGCACCGGGAGGTGCGGCATCTGCGCTTTCCTTCCAACCGGGGGCAGTCCGCGGCGTTCAAGGCCGGCTTCGAGGCCGCCCGGGGGCGCTTCATCGTCACCATGGACGGTGACCTGCAGATCGAT
>JALUUN010000416.1 GCA_027021325.1 Planctomycetota bacterium | reverse complement strand
CCCGGAGGACAACCCGCTCTACGAGGAGATGCGGGTCTTCGACTTCCTGGCCTTCGCCCACGCCGCCCGCGGGCTCCCGCGCCGCCGCCGGCCGGCGGACCTGGAGCGGGTGATCACCGACTGCGGCCTGCAGGAGGTCCTGGACCGGCGCATCGGCGCCTGCTCGCGCGGGTATCGGCAGCGCGTCGGCCTCGCCCAGGCCCTGGTCCACGACCCGCCGGTCCTGGTCCTGGACGAGCCGACCAGCGGCCTCGATCCCCTCCAGGCCCGGGAGATCCGGGCCCTCGTCGCCGGGCTCGGGCGCACCCGCTCGGTGCTGCTCACCAGCCACATCCTGCCCGAGGTGGAGGCCCTGGCCGACCGGGTGATCGTGATCCACCGCGGCCGGATCCTGGCCGACGCGCCCCTGGCCGAACTCGGCGGCGGCGCCGGCGGCGGGGAGCTGCGCCTGCGCGTGGCCGTGGCCGAGGACGAGGAGGCGCGCCTGGAGGCGGTGTTGCGTGAAGCCGGGGCGCGGGCGATCCGGGAGTGCGCGTCCCGGCTCGGGAAGGCTGCCTGGGAGGCGACTCTGCCCCGGGCGGTGGCGGCGGAGCTGGCGGAGCGTCTGCTCGCTGCCGGTCTGAGGCCGGTGGAGCTGGCGCCGGTCGTCCGCAGCCTGGCGGAGCGTTTCCACGCCCTCCTGGAGGAGGCCGAGGGGGCTCCGGGAGGGGAGGCGTGAGGGGCGCCTGGACCCTGGCCGTCCGCGAGTGGAAGGGCGCCTTCGAGACGCCCGTGGCCTGGCTCCTCCTGGCCCTCTTCCCGGCGACGACCGCCGGCTTCTTCTTCCTCCTGGGCGGCTTCTTCGAGGCCGGCGAGGCCAGCCTGCGCGGCTTCTTCGCCCTGCTGCCGGGATTCTTCGTGGTCCTGGCGCCGGCCCTCAGCATGCGTTCCTGGGCCGAGGAACACCGGAGCGGAACCCGGACCCTGCTCTTCACCTGGCCCTTCCCCGAGGCTTCCCTGGTCCTGGGCAAGTTCCTCGGCGGCCTCGGCCTTCTGGCCCTGGCCCTGGCGGCGACCGCAGGCGTCCCCCTGACCGTGGCCACCCTCGGCGATCTGGACCCGGGCCCGGTCGCCGGCGGCTATCTCGGGGCCCTGCTGCTCGGTTCCGCCTGCCTCGCCCTGGGCCAGTTCCTTTCGGCCTGCACCCGCAACCAGGTCGTGGCCTGGGTGCTCGGCGTCCTGGCCCTTCTCGGCCTGAATCTCCTGGGCGTCGCCGCCACCGCCGAGGCCATGCCCGAGCGTCTCGGCCGCCTCCTCCTGGGCCTCGACTTCGGCCTGCGCTTCCAGGATCTGACCCGCGGCGTCCTGGCCCTCGACGACCTCGGCTTCTTCGCGGCCTTCACCGCCTTCTTCCTGTTCCTGAACGTGCTCCTCCTGGAGGCGCGGAGGTGGAGCGGATGAGCGCCCGCCGCCGGCGCGCCCTGCGGACCCTGGCCGTGGAGGCCTTCCTGGCCCTGGGCATCCTGGCCGGGATCCTGCTGCTGCTGGGGTCGCTGCGCCTGCGCCTGGACCTCACCGCCGACCGCCTGCACACCCTGGCGCCGGTGACCCGCCGCACCCTGGCGGAACTCGACGACCGGGTGCAGATCAAGCTGTACCTGAATCGCGACCTGGAAGGGGCGGAGGACCTGATTCCCGCTCGCCAGGCCATCGAGGACTTCCTGGCCGAGCTGGCCGCCGCCTCGGACGGCTGGATCTCCGTGGAGACCGTAGATCCGACCCGGGACCTGGCTGCCGCACGCCACGCCGAGCATGCCGGAATCGTGCCGGTGCCGAGGCCGCGGCAGGGGATCGGCGGGGTCAGCCTCCTGAACCTCTACCAGGGCCTGGAGATCCGC
>JALUUN010000415.1 GCA_027021325.1 Planctomycetota bacterium | reverse complement strand
CCGGTTCCTCCGCGGCAAGGTCCACGCGCAGGCCGCCGGTCCGGAAGATGCCCTTGAGGCCGGAGGAAGCCGGCAGGGAGAGCCAGGGGCCCGGCCCTTCCCCGCCGCCGGGCAGGAGGAGGCGCTGGCCGCCCTCCCGGGGCTCGAGGCGGCCGCCCGCGGCGGCGCCGAAGCCGTGGATTCCGCCGTCGCGGCCTTCCAGCCGGCCCTGGAGACGGCCGTCCTCCTCGCCGAAGTGCAGGATCCCCGTGGCCGGGTCGTAGCGCAGCCCGGTCCCTTCCAGGAGCAGGCCCGGTCCCTCGAGGCGGAAGGGCCCGTCCGCCCGCAGGGCGCGGCTGTCGGGGTCGAGCTCGACCTCGGGCGCGATGAGGCGGAAGCGGCGGCCGCCGAGGACGCCCGGGATCTCCAGTTCGGGGGACTCCAGGATCCAGGGCCGTCCTTCGGCGAGGCTCAGGCCCTGGCCCTCGGGGTCCAGAGGCAGACGCAGCTGAGGGCTGGCGACCCGAAGGCCGCCGTCGAGGCGCTCCATGCGCGCGCCCAGGAGCCGGGCCGAGCCGTCGGGGTCCAGACGGCTGTCCTCGCCGGCGATCCTCCAGGCGGGGACGCGGCGGGTGCGCCCGCCCCCGCCGGCCACGCGCTCCTCGACCTCGAAGGCCACCGGCCCGTCGAAGGCGATCTCGACCGTCCCCAGGTCCGGATCCCGGCGCTCGAGGCCGGGCGGCGGCGGCGGCACCGCCGGTTGCGGCGCCGGCCGGCCGAGGACGTCCCGGAGCAGAAGCAGGCCCACGGCGCCGAGAACCGCGAAGCCCGCCAGACGCCAGGGGGAAGTCACGGCTTGCCGCCGAAGGCCTCCGCCGGATCCACGCCCCGCGCCCGCAGGATCAGGTCGCAGACCTCACGCAGGGCGCCCGCCCCCGCCGGCGCGCGGGTGACGAGGTCGGCCCGGGCGCGGACCTCCGGGACGGCGCCGGGCGGAGCGAAGCAGAGGCCCGCCTCGTCGAAGAGGGCCAGGTCCGGGAGGTCGTCGCCCATGGCGGCGACCTCTTCGGGGGCGAGACCCAGGCTCTCGCGGATCGAGCGCGCCGGCGGCCCCTTTTCCAGGGTTCCGAGCACCAGGGCATCCACGCCCAGGAACTCGAAGCGGCTGCGCACCGCCGGGGAGTCGCGGCCGCTCACCACCGCCACGGCGACCCCGGCCCGCCGCAGTCGCTGCATGCCGTAGCCATCGTGGACATGGAAGCAGGCGGAGTCGCGGCCGTCCTCGTGCCAGGTCAGGCGGCCGTCGGTCCAGACGCCGTCCACGTCCGTGAGCAGGAGGCGCACGCGGGCGGCACGCACCAGGAGTTCGCCGCCGCTGCTCACAGGCGCACCTCCAGGAGATCCTGCACGTCCACGAGCCCGACGACGCGGCGGCCGCCGTTCTCGACCACAGGCATCTGGTCCACATGGGTGTCGCGGAACAGGCGCAGGGCCTCGCCCACGAGCTGGTCGCCCTGGAGGACCCGCGGGTCCGCCGCCATGTGGGCGTCCACCGGGTCATCGAGGGGCAGGGCGCCCCCGCTCTTGCACAGGCGCCGCAGGTCGCCGTCGGTGAAGATCCCCAGGAGTTCGCCGGCCGGGTCCACGACCAGGGCGGCGCCGGGGCGGCCGGGAGTCTCGGTCATGACGACGAGGGTGTCGCGCAGGCTGGCCCCCGAGGCGACGAGGGGCAGCTCGCGCCCGCGGCGCATGATCTCGGAGACGCGCATGAGCTCTCGCCCCAGGCTTCCCGCCGGGTGGAAGGCGGCGAACTCCTCGCGGGTGAACTCGCGGCCCTCCAGGACCGCCATCGCCAGGGCGTCCCCGAGGGCGAGCATGGCGGTGGTCGTCACCGTCGGC
>JALUUN010000414.1 GCA_027021325.1 Planctomycetota bacterium | reverse complement strand
TGGGCCGCTACTTCGGCACGTCCGCGCAGTTCTGGATGAACCTCCAGTCCAGCTACGACCTCGAGGTGGCCCGGGAGAGGCTCGGCGACCGGATCGAGAAGGAGGTCAAGGTCGGAGCTGCCTGAGACAGGCGGGGAAATTCCGCTCGGGGGGCGAGCCGCCCAGGCTCGGCCCTGCAGCGAAACTCCCTGCCCAGGCTTGCGGCACGTCCGGGACAAGGGGGCCGGCTGCGGCGGAGCCGGCGGCACGGACACCCGCCACGGTCCATGAAGGCGCTCCTGCTGCTCGCGCGCGTCCGGGACGAGGGGCATGCCTGGCGGCTCGTCCTGCCCCTCGGCCTCGCACGCGCCGTGGGCCATTCGCTCTATGCCCTCTTTCTCGCCCTGTTCGCCGCCTTCGTCGCCGTCACCTCGCTCCCCCCGGCCACGGGCGGCCTGGGGCTGGCCGTGCTCATCGTGCTGGGCGTGGTGCTCCACCTCGCCTAGCGCAAGTGGGAGACCGGGCTCCGGGCGAAGGCGATGCCCGCCGGCCGTGACCTTGCGCTCGTGGCGGCGGGACCGGACGGGCTGGAGACGGTGCTCGACGTGGGGACCGGGCCACGCCGTGGCCGGGAGGAGGCCTGGACCACCGGGCGGGTCCAGGTGCCATGGACTGCGGCCGTGGAAATCCTGGCCGCGGATGCCTGGACCGTCCGCCTGCCCTGCGGGGGCACGATCCGGGAGCCGGGCCTGATCGGCCTCCGGGTGGACGGGACCCGGATCTCCTGGCCGCCCATCCCGGCGAGCGGGCTGGAGCAGGTCTTCCTAGGGCTCGGCCCCGAAGCAACCGGACGCCCGCTCGCCCTCGCCTGCATCGAGGCCCCGGAAGGCCGGCCCCTGATCCTGCTGCCCTGCCCCGCCGTGGGCCCCGGCCGGCGCCGCGCCACGGGATGCGCCGGGATGCTCCCGCTCCTCGAGCGCTTCGTGCCCTCCGAGCGGGTCGCGACGCGCTCGCGGATCCTGCTCGACTACCGGAAGCGGGCGATCGTCGCGGAGTGAGCACGCGGGGCTAGGGCCCGCAGCCCGCACGCGGCACAAAAGGAGCCGGCGCGCCTGCCAGGCCTTCACACACCGGGACTGGCCGGACAGACGGCCTTTCCCCCTTCGCGGACGGCCAAAGCGGAAAAGCGGCCACCTCGTACGCCGGCCTCGGGTCGGCTCCCGAGCGTCCCAAACGATACCGCTACGGGAGCCTGCACTCCGCCCAATCCGCCGTCGCGCTCACCCGCCGTCCCGGACGGCGTGGATCCGCGCCCCGCACGCCAGGCACTGCCAGCGCTCTGGATCCTCCGGCATGGCGCAGCCGCCGAGCACCACCCGGCCCGCGTCCAGGTCCCGCTCCAGCCGCCTCGACCAGAACGGATACCCGTAGAGCACCTCCGCCACGCGCGGCGCGCCGCAGGCCGGGCATTTCCTGGGCCGCCGCCTCGCCTCGTACCTCCGCGTCTCCATCGCACCCGTCCCCCATCTCCATCCCGTCTCACGCCAACGAGCATCCCACACCCACCGGCTCAGCCCGCGAGCCTCCGGCCTACTACACCGATCCCGAAGGAGGGGCTAACCAGCGTTTCCAGACATCGATCGTGGCCGAGACGGATACGACCGGGACGAACCCGAAGAGCGATCTGGTCCGGCACGGGAGCGCCGACCCGCTCTCCGGAGAGCACCTCCCGGAAGCCGCACCCGTCACGGCGACAGCGACCACAACGCGGGCGCCGGCCGCAGGCTTCAACCCCGCTCCCGCGATTCGGCCTCGCAGGCGGCGCGCAGGGCGTCGGCCAGCGCCTCGATCCGCTCCCGCATCGCCAGCTGCGCCAGCCACCCCGCCGGTATGCCGCCCGCGCC